>JAOPYS010000143.1 GCA_025964465.1 Thermoleophilia bacterium | reverse complement strand
CCATCCTGCTGCTCGTGGGCGCCGACGCCGCTCGTCGCGTGCGGGGCGTGGCCGCGCCCGACGCCACGGATGCGGCGGTGGTCCATGCCCCGGAACTCGCTGCGGGCTCAGACGCAGCGGTCGTCGGGATCCGCTTCGCCACGGTCGTCGTGGTCGTGGAGGGCGCAGCGCTCATGACGACCGAGCTCGCGATCGCGCGGCTCGTGGCGCCGTTCTTCGGGACGAGCCAGGCCGTGTGGGCCGTGATCATCGCGACGGTCATGGGCAGCATCGCGCTGGGGTCGCGCATCGGGGGACGGCTGGCGGATCGCCTTCCGACCGTGACGGGGCTGTCGGTCGTGCTCGTGCTCGCGGCCGTCGCCGTGGCGCTGCTGCCCGTCGTGGCGCCGCCCGTGATGCGTCCTGCGTCGGGCGGCATCGACGAGGTCCACGTCGGCGTGGTCATCGCATCCTTCCTCGCCACCATGGCCCTGCTGGTGGTGCCGATCACGCTCCTGGGCGCGGTGCCGCCCTGGCTGCTGCGCCTCGCCGTGCCCGGCGTCGGGCGCACCGGCCGCACGGCCGGTCGGCTGTACGCCTCCTCGACCGCCGGGGCGCTCGCGGGTACGTTCGGCAGCACGCTCTGGTTGGTGCCGGAGCTCGGCACGCGGCGCACGATGCTGCTGGCAGCCGCGGCGCTGGCCCTGCTCGCGGCGGTCGGGCTGCACCGAGCCGCACGCGAGCCCGGCTGGGTGCGGCTCGCGCCGGCCGCGGCGCTCGTGCTGGTCGTCGTGCTCGCGATCCTCCCGACCGGGCTCGTCAAGCCGCTGGGCGACGGCCGCCACGTCCTCGAGGAACGTGAGAGCCGCTACCAGTTCGTGCAGGCGGTGGAGGAGGAGGACGGCCGCCGCATCCTCCAGCTGAACGAGGGCTGGGCCGTGCACTCGCTGTGGGAGCGCGGCGCGGTGCTCACCCACAACTACTGGGACCACTTCGCGGTGGTGCCGTCGCTCACCCGCGAGCGCGCGCGAGACATGCTCGTCATCGGTGATGCAGGCGGCACCACGCGGCGCCTCGTCGGGCGCATCCGTCCCGACCTGCGCATCGACGCGGTGGAGCTGGACCCGGACGTCACCGCCGTCGGGCGGCGCTGGTTCGACCTGCGCGGGCACGTCGTCGCGTCGGACGGGCGACCCTTCCTGGCACGGACGGACCGGCACTGGGACGCCATGATGATCGACGCCTACCGTCAGCCGTACATCCCGTTCTACCTGACGACCCGCGAGTTCTTCGAGACGGCGAAGCGGCGGCTGCGTCCCGGCGGCGTCGTGTCGATCAACGTCGGCTCGGCACCCGGCGACCGGCGCATCGACGACGCCATCGCCGCCACCATGCGCGACGTCTTCCCCACCGTGGTGCGGTACCGCGCCGAGCCCTACAACGACGTCATCGTGGCCGTGGACGACCCGGGTGTCTCCATCTCGCAGCTGCGGCGGCGGATCGATCGCGGCGTGGCCGGACTCGCGCCCGTCGACGGCGTCGACGAGGGCGACCTGGACGACCTGTTCGGCCGGTTCAGCGACCGCATGCGCGCCGTGCGACCCGACCACGACCGCGTGCTCACCGACGACCGGGCGCCGGTCGAGTGGATGACGGATCGGATGATCTTCGGTGCCGCGGGCGACTGACGGCCCGGGCTGCGGCGCGCGGCCGGGCGGGTCGGTACAGTTCGAGGCGATGGAAGACCAGGCCCCCGCCCTCGACGCACCGACCACGCACGGACGCTGGTCGACGGCTGCGTGGCTGGGCTGCAGCGTCCTGCTCGTGCTGCTCGTCCTCGGGGTCTGGCTGCGCGTCGACCACGATCGCGCGGGCGCCAACCTCTCCAACGCGATCATCGCCGGGAAGCGCCCAGACGCTCCCGCGCTGTCGACGCGCACGCTGCACGCGAACCACTCGGCGGGCGTGCCGTCGTGGTACCGCGCCGACGGCGACAGCCAGTCGCGCACGGCCCGCGGCGCGCAGGTCATGGTCGTCAACTGGTGGGCGTCGTGGTGCGGGCCCTGCGAGGACGAGGCCCCCGTCCTGCGCGACGTGGCGCACGACTACCGCGGTCGCGTCACCGTGGTCGGCATGGACGCCGGCAGCAAGGACCTCAAGCGCGACGCACGCGAGTTCGCCAACCGCCACCACCTCGACGAGGACCTCGTCCTGCTGCGCGGCGACCGCGCCGACGAGGATGCCTGGGGCGTCAGCGGTTTCCCCGAGACCTTCGTGGTCGGCACCGACGGGCGCATCAGCAGCTACGTCAACGGGCCGATCGACGACGAGACCCTGCGCGGCCTGCTCGACCACGAGCTCAAGGAACACCGGTCGTGACCGGCGGTCGCCGCGTCATCCTCCGCGGTGTGGTGCTCGCCACCATCGCAGCGTGGGCCTTCGCGGTGGCGTTCACGATCGGCTCGGTCGACGCGCACGCCGCATCGACCCCCGACGCGCCCGCCGCCAACAGTGGCGCGCCGCTCCCGGGGCCGCGCCTGGAGCAGCGCCGCGACACGCCCCGCACCACGGTGGAGGAGGTGTCGCGGACGGTGATGTGCCCCTCCTGCGACACCACGCTCGACCAGTCGACCGCCCCGGCGGCCGAGCGGATGCGCACCTACGTCTCGACCGCCGTCGCGGCGGGGTGGACGGCCGACGAGATCCGCGACGGGCTGGTGCGCGAGTACGACGGCGACGAGTCGATCCTCGCCGAGCCACGCGCCGACGGCCTCGGGCTGGTGGCATGGATCTTCCCGGGCATCGTCGCGATCATCGCCGTGCTCGGTGGGTTCGTGCTCGTGCGGCGGTGGCGCGCAGGCGCGCCGCAGCTCGCGGCCGATCAGGCCCGCTCGGCCTCGTCATCCTCGTACTCCCAGGCCTCGCCATCACCGTCGGAGCCGTCCCACGCTCCATCGCCGGATGCGCCGCCCTCCGGCCGCGCCTCCTCCTCGGCGAGGTAGCGCTTCCACTCGCGGCGCCGTCGCAGCTGCCAGCGCAGCAGGCGGTAGAGGCCGTAGAGGATGAACGCGGCAGCGGCCAGCAGGAACCACTTCGGCACCATCACGAAGCGCGGCAGCGTCGTCGTCTGCTTGCCGGCCGCCTCGCTCTCCAGCTCCACGCGCGCGGTGAACACCCCGAGCGACGGCAGGCCCTTCAGCTCCACCGTGCCCGCCGACTCGCCGTCGGGGTAGACCGTGAACTGCTTGATGTCGTAGCGCCCCGCCACGCGCCCGAAGATGTCGCGGATGACGACCTTGCCGGACGGGGTGAGGAGTCGCTCACCCTTGTTCTGGTACTCGGTGGAGAGCGTGAGGCGGTGCGTGTCGGTCCAGTGCGGGCTCACGTACAGCCGCGAGTTGGACGGGGTCTTCTCGTTGTCGCGCGCGGCCTGCAGGTTCTTCTGCGCGCTCGTGATCGACGCCTTGGTCAGCTTGCCGTTGATCGGCGCGTCGCCCGGCAGCTCGAGGATGAAGATGCCGACCTGCTTGAACTGCGGTGCGATGCCCGCGCCCTGGGTCTGCACCGCGCCGCCGCGCTGGGTGGCCGTGACCGCGAACGGCTTGGAGCCCGGCTTGATGCCCTGGGGGATCTTGATGGTGACGCCCACCGTGCCCTGCTGGCCGGGCTTGAGGCGGAAGCTCGTCTTCTCGAGCGTCACCCAGGCCGCTGCGCCCTCGTGCACGCCGTGGCGCACCTCGACGATGAGGTCCGCCGTCGACCCGACGACCTGCGCGACGTCGAGGTCGAAGTCGATGGCCGCCTTGGTGCGGTTGTGGATGATGACGGAGCGGTGGACGACCGACCCGGGGGAGATCTGCTCGCCCGCGCCCGGCTCGACCGTCTCGATGCGCTCGGCGGCGGGGCTCATCACGACCTTGCCGTCCAGGCCGGCCGTGCCGCGGTCCTGCACCGTGAAGGCCGTTGCCGGGGCCGTGGCCATCGACAGCGCGGCCCATGCGGCGAGCGCGACCGCGGCGAGGGGCGGCATGACGGAGCGGAGGCGGCGCGGGGTTCGGTTCACCCGGGTCCCTTACCCGTACCGCTGCAGTCGTTCACGTACCGGAGCGTGCGGGGCACGCGCGGATGGGTAGCGTGGAGGAGTGACGATCGTCCTGCTCGCCTGCCGCGACCTCATGACCGCCAGTCGCCTCGAGGGCACCGCGGGCCTCGACGTGCGCACGTGCTCGAGCGCGGAGCGGCTGCTCGCGGCGCTCCAGGTGGAGCCGGACGCGGTCGTGGTGGTCGACCTGACGGCCTTCGCCGACCTGCCGCGGCGCCTGCGCGAGCCCGGTGCGCCGCGATCGGGCGGGATCGTGGCGTTCGCCCCGCACGTGCACGTGGCGGCGCTGGATGCCGCGCGCGAGCACGCGGACCTCGTGGCCCCGCGGGGCGCGGTGGTCCGTTCACTCGCCGCACAGGTGCAGCGGGCTCGGGCTCGCCACTCTTCCGCGTCGCCGGATCCCATGCCATGATGGGCGCACTATGACCTACGTCATCGCTCAGCCGTGCCTCGACACCAAGGATCGCTCCTGCGTCGACGTGTGCCCCGTGGACTGCATCCACGAGGGCCCCGACCAGCTCTTCATCGACCCGGAGGAGTGCATCGACTGCGGCGCCTGCGAGCCCGAGTGCCCGGTCGAGGCGATCTTCCCGGAGGATGCCGTCCCGCAGAAGTGGGACGAGTACATCGAGAAGAACAAGGCCTTCTTCGGCTGACCTGCGCAGCGGCGCTCAGTCGTCGTCGGCGAGCGGATCGTCGCGTCGACGCAGGTCGATCATCCCGTTCACGCCGATGGCCCGCAGGCGCGCGGTCTCGCTCGGGATGTCGATGTCGCCGGCGAACGGGATGTTCCACGCGTTGAGGTAGGCGAACGAGCGCCGCAGGTGCTCGGCGTCGCGCGCGGTCACGACCCCGGCGAGCACGGTGGTGCCGAGGCGATCGCCCCCGATGAGCCGCGCGGCGAGGCGCGCGTGCTCGTACACGGGCCCGAACGGGAGCGCGAGGTTGATGGAGAACCACGAGCGTGGGTGACGAGCCTTGAGTGCCCGGACCGCCTCGATCGACTGGTTCGCCGCCGACCAGGGCGACAGCACGCCGACGTTGAACGTCACGAGCCCGTCGTCGACACCGAGTCGGGCGAGGATCGCCTCGACGGGGGCCGTCGCCTCGCCCTCCTTCAGGTCGACGCGCAGGTGCCGGTGCGAACGCGCCCCGACGAGGGCCCACTGCTCGAAGGTCAGGTCGCGTTCGGACGTCGCGTCGTGCTGCATGACGGGCACGCCGTCTCGCATCCGGACGTCGCCCTCGAACGTGTTGTAGTGGTGGGTCAGCGCCCATGCCAGCTGCGTGCGCGTGTTCGTGTAGTGGGCGTTGACGAAGGTCGATGGGTGCGCGCCGGGTGTCGAGCGCCACGCGGGATCGGCGTCGACCGCCGCCTGCACCAGGCCGTCGAGCGACGGTGGCGGCCACGGCAGGCGGTCGTTGGGCGGCCTGACGGGCGGCAGGTCGGGCCCCGGCACCGTTGGGTCGACGAGGGTGGGGGTGTCCGGCTCGAACCGCATCTGCGGATTGTGGCACAGGGGGCGCCGGACTCGGCACGCCCCCGAGGAGCGCGCGTTCGAGTTCCGTGACGATGTCGTCGCGCTTTCGGCACAGTGCGCGCGTGTTCCGTCACACGCGCGGCGAGATCGTGGTCTCCACAGACAAGCGGGGCGTCCGGACGGCGCCTCGGTGGAGGAGGCGGACATGCAGGCAACGGTGGCAGCAACGGTGGCGGGCGGCTTCGACGGGCCGGTCGACGAGGGCATCGAGGGTGCGGGCGGCGACGTGTCGGGCGGCGCGATGCGCGACGTGGGGGCGGAGGCGGCGGCGCACGCCACGCTGCGCCTCGTGGCCGAGCACCCCGGCGAGATGGGGCGCCTGCGCGCCGCGCGGCTCGTCGGCGGGTACCCCGTCCCGCACCGAGACGACGAGGAGGCGGTGGAGCTCGGACGGTACGCGGTCCAGCTCGACTGGCCCCTGCGCGAGATCACGCGCCTGGTCGATGCGCTGATCGCAGGCCGCATGGTGGCGCAGACCAAGGGGCCGCGTCCCGTGCTGGTGCTGACCCGCGCGGGGTATCGCACGCTCGAGGCGCTCGAGGCGGGCCCGCAGCGTCCGTGACGGTGGCGGAGCCGGTAGCTCGATGACACCGACTGCGTCGGACCGCCTCGTCACCATGTCGAGGATGGGTCTTCACGTCATCCTCGGTCCACCGGGCGCCGGCAAGGCGGGCCGCGCCGTGGAAGTGCTGCGCGCGGCGGCCGCGACGGGGGTCGACGCCTTCCTGTGCGTCCCCGGTGCGGTCGACCGCGCGCGCTTCCTGCGCGAGCTGGCGGCGGGCGAGGGCGGCGTGCTGCTCGGTGTCGAGGTCGGCACCTTCGAGCAGCTGGTCGCGCGGGTCGCGGGGTCGCCGCCCGTACGTCGCACCGACCGCGCGATGGAGCGCATCGTGGTGCGCGACGCATTGCGGGACGTTCCGGCGTTCGCCGCGGCCGCCCGCTGGTCGGGCTTCGTCGACACGGCGCGCCAGCACGTGGACGCGCTTCGCCGCGCGCGGGTGTGGGGCGGCGAGGAGCTCGTGCGGGTCGAGGGCGAGCTGCCCGGCGGCGACGTCGCCGACTGGCGCGCGCTCGAGGAGCGGGTCGCGGCGCTGCTCGGCGAACGGCGCCTGCGCGACGACGCGTGGTTCCAGCGCCGAGCAGCGAGCGCGCTGCGCGGCGGCCGCCCGGGCGTGGGTGCGGTCGTGGTCTACGGGTTCGAGGCGCTCGCGTCCGGTCGGATCGACCTGCTCGAGCGGCTCGCGGTGCACGTGCCCGTCACCGTCGCGCTCGCCTGGCGACCCGGGCGCCGCGTGCACGAGCGGGCGGCCGAGCTGCGCGACCGGTGGCGCAGCCAGGGCGCGTTCATCGAGGAGCTCGACCCGGTACCGGCCGCGGACCCCGTGCTGGGCTGGCTGGGGGAGGAGCTGTTCGAGGATTCGCCGTCGCCGTCGCCTGCGCCCGGGGCACGGCCGCGCATCACGGCGCCGGCCGCCGTGGCGTTCGTCGACTGCTGCGGGCCGCTGCAGGAGGCGGAGGAGGTCGTTCGCGAGGTGGCCCTGCTCGGCAGCCGCGGCTTCGGGTGGGACGACGTCGTCGTGGCGAGCGCCGACGCCGCCGCGGACGGTCACCTCGTGCTCGCCGCGTTCGAGCGCGCGGGCATCCCGGCGCGCCTGCAGGCGCATCGCCGAGCGGTCGACGTGCCGGCGGGCCGCGCGGTGCACGGCCTGCTCGACGCCGTGGTGGAGCGCGATGCGCTGCGCATCGCAGCGTCGTTGCGCGCACCGGTCTTCGGGCTCGACGTCGATCGTCTCGACGCGGCCGAGCTCGCGCTGCGGGCGGCGCGGCACGCGCCCGGCGATCCCACGCGGCGTCGGGCCCTCGCGCGCGTGCTGCCGGCCGAGGTCACGGCGCTCCTCGACCACGGCGCCTCGACGCCCGACGCGCCGCGGCTCGTGCGCGACGTGCTCGCCACCCTGCTGCCGAGCGACCTCGGCGAGCTCGACCTGCTGCGCGGGCTCTCGGCGCTCGTCGAGGGGCTCGTCGTCGCGGCCGGCGGCGCGCAGCACGTCACCGTCCGCGACGTGCGCGACGCGGTCGAGGCCTTCCCCCTGACCGTGCCCGACCGGTCCGACACGGGCGCGGTGGTCATCGCATCCATCGACGACCTGCGCAGCGTCGCCTTCGACGCCGTGGTGCTGCGCGGCATGCACCTGGCCGGCTTCCGCGCGCGGGTCGACGACGAGGCCGAGGCACCGGCCGCGAGTCGCGACCTGCTGCACGTCGCCGTCACCCGCGCGCGCCGCACGATCCGCGTCGTGCGCCAGGCGGCCGGGGCCGACGGCGGGCACCTCGCACCGTCGCCCGCGTGGAGCGAGCTGCGACGCCTGCAGCCCGATGCGCCCCTGCGCACCCGCCGCCTCGGCGAGGTCGTCGTCGCACCCGCCGCGGTGCGCCTCGCGTCCGAGGCCGCGCCGTCCGTGGCGCTCGCCGCCGGTCGCGGCCTCACGGTCGAACGGGTCCCCGATTCGATCGCCGCCTCCGTGGCCGCCGCGCACC
>JAOPYS010000140.1 GCA_025964465.1 Thermoleophilia bacterium | reverse complement strand
GCGACGCCACGCGGCGAGGCGACCGGGCCGGGCCTGCGGCCGCGCGGCCTGGCCCGCGACGCGGTCACCCTCCGCCAGCATCGCGGCCAGGTGCGGCGCAGCGAGGGCGTCCACCGACGGCAGCGTCGTGCGCAGCTCGCGCAGCGCCTCCTCGGCTCGCTCCTCGGGGCTGGGTGTCGTGGGCTCGTCCACCACTCACCTCACCGTCCTGTGGGGGGAAAAGGTCACGGTCGCTGCTCCGGTGTCGTGTCCGCGCCCGCGCGCGAGGTGTCGAGTCGATCCGCCAGCGTCCGCAGCGCGCGACCGTGGAGCATCTTCACGGAGCCCTCGCTGCGGCCCATCACGCGGGCCACCTCGGCGAAGGGCAGGTCCAGCACGCTGCGCAGGTAGGCGGCCGTGCGCTGGTCGTCGGGCAGCACGCGCAGGAGTCGCTCCATGCGGCGCGCGGCGTCGCGCTCCGCGACGACGTCGGCGGTGTCGGACGTCTCGACCTCCGGTGGGTCGGCGACGGGCGACTCCGCGCGTCGCGACGAGCGGCGGTGGTCGTCGACGAGGCGGCTGTGCGCGATGCGCAGCACCCACCCGCCGAACTGCTCCGGGCCGCCGGCGAAGCGGTCGATGCCGCGCACGACGTCGAGGAAGCAGTCGCCGAGCAGGTCCTCAGCGGCCTGGGCGTTGCGCAGGCGCAGGTAGCCGAGGACGCGGGGCGCAAAGGCGCGGTAGAGGCGGTCCCAGGCCCACGGCGCGTTGGCACGCGCGCCGGCCAGCAGGCCCTCGAACTCGTGTGGGGAGATCGGATCGATGCCGCAGATGATGGCACGCCGGCACCCGCCGCCGCGGGACCCGAGATCGGGCGTGACCTTCCCACGGCCGTGGGCGTTGAAGGTGTATCGACCATCGCGACGGACCGGCTCTGCCGGCGCGCGACACCGACTCACCGGAGGATCTCCATGCGACTGACCACCCTCGCGCTGCTCGCCACGGGCTGCGCCATCATCGTCGGGGCTCCTGCCGCCGCGACGGCCGCCACCGTCAACGGCACGTCCGGGGCGGACACCATCACCGGGACGCTGCGCCGCGACATCCTGCGCGGCGGTGCCGGCAACGACACGATCCGCGCGGGCGCGGGCGCCGACACGGTGTGGGGTGACGCAGGCGACGACGCGATCTCGGGTGGCCCGGGCAACGACGTGGTCATCGGCGGCACCGGCACCGACACGATCGACGGCGGCTTCGGCAACGACCGGCTCTTCTCCGGCTTCGGTGGCGACACGCTGCGGGGTGGTCCGGGCAACGACGTGCTGCACGCCGGTGCGCAGGACGGCACCGACGACGTGCTCGACTGCGGCGACGGCACGGACACGGCGTACGTGCGCTCGGGTGACCGGACGATCGACTGCGAGCGCGTGCACGTGCTGTCGGGCGACCCGGTGCCGACCGACGACACCAAGGTCGGCACGCAGCGCAACGACACGATCTTCGGATTCGGCGGCAACGACACGCTGTCGGGCCTCGGTGGTCGGGACCGCCTGTTCGGCGGGATCGGCGACGACGTGCTCGACGGCGGCACGGGTGCGGACCAGCTGTTCGGCGAGGCGGGCAACGACCGGCTTACCGGTGGCGACGGGGCCGACCAGCTCCTGGGCCGCGCCGGTGACGACGTGCTCGACGGCGGCAACGGCAACGACCACCTGTGGGCCGGCGCGGGCGTGGACACGCTGACCGGCGGCGCCGGCAACGACGTGCTGCACGCCACCGCCGACGACGCACAGGTCGACGCGCTCGACTGCGGCGAGGGCAACGACGCCGCCTTCGTGCGCGTCGGCGACACCACCGTGAACTGCGAGACCGTGCACACGGTGGCCGCGACGGAGACCAACGAGGCCTGACACCGCGACGACGCGCGGCGAGGACGACACGGGCGAGGCTGCGGTGTGCAGCCTCGCCCGTGGTCGTTCGTGTGCGCGGCGCGCGCCCGATCCTCCGTGTCCCGGATCTCGTCCCCCGACCCCTCGCGCCCGTCCGGCGCGGTGGGGTCACCCGTCCTCCCGCGCGTCCCGGCGCGGGCAAGGGTGTGGGATGGGCAGCACGTCATCCTCGAGCGTCGTTCCCGTCAGGCAGGACCGGCCGAGGGTGGCTCCCGTCATGCAGGGGCCACGTGGGTGGTGCTCGCGCTCACGACGCGACCGCGCCGGCCGCGTAGGCGGTGGCGACGGCGTGGGTCGCGGGCGCGCTCGGCGCCGCGACGATCTCGGGGGCGAGCAGCCGTCGACGCTGCTCGAGCAGCTCGAGGTCCTCGCGCTTGCGCGCGCGGGTGCGAGCCGCGAGATCGTCGCCGGAGCGCCCGGGCGCGGCGACGTCGTCGTCGCTGCCGGCGATCGTCCGCGAGACGCGCTCGATGGAGAGCTGGATGCGGTCGCGCAGGCGGTGCAGCAGCTCGAGCTGCTCCTCGCTCTTGGCGGCGGCTGCCGGGTCGGTGGCCCGCAGCCGCGGCAGCTCGTCCTCGCGGCGCCGGATCCCGTCGTCGAGCTTGGCGAGCGTCGAGGTCGCGCCCCGGATGTAGGAGCCGGTCGTGGCGAGCACGCCGGCGGCGCCGGCCGCATCGACGGGCCGGCCGATGGCGTTCGCGGCGTCCATCGCGGGCCGCATGGCGGCGAGCGCGTCGCCATCACCGGAGGGTGCGGCAGTGGTGTTCGGGGCGGCGGCGCTCGCGGCAGGTGCCGCGGCGGGGGCGGCCAGGGATCGCAGGGCAGGCACAGCGGCGCTGTTGGAGGGAATGGAGTTCATCTCGGCGTCGTCCTTCGTTCGGCGTGCGGGTGCGGGCGTGGGGCCAGCTGGTCCGCGTGCCGGGGTGGACCCGGCTGGTGCGGCGGTGCCGATCGAGGTGCGGTGCGGGCGGGGCGGCGTGGGGCGCCGAGGTGCCTGCAACACAGTGGTACCACGACGGCGCCGAACCGCGCAACGGGGTACCGTCACCGCCTCGCACGACTGCCCCGGTCAGGGTCCCGCTGAGCGGGATTTCCTACCTCATACTGGGGAGCGGGGGGGGGGTCAGATCGCGATCGGCGCGGCGTTCTCGCGCAGGGCGCGGAAGAGCTGGCCGGCGGCGCCACCGGTCGGGACGGCGCGCCCGTTCGCGTCGCGTGCCCACGACTGCGGGCGCGGGGCGACGACGGGGCGAGCGGCTGCCGCCAGCACGGGCGCCGCAGCAGCGGGTGCCGCGGTT
>JAOPYS010000012.1 GCA_025964465.1 Thermoleophilia bacterium | reverse complement strand
CACGCAGCACGCGCAAGTGCGCGGGTCGCTCGAGCGCGCCTGGTAACAGGGGTGGGACCTGCACCCGGCCCAGCTGCCGGTGCGCTACGACACGGTGTTCGGCTTCTTCCTCGAGGGCCTCGACGCGGCGACCGAGCGGCTTCGCTCCTTCGTCGACAAGGCCGGCCAGGCGACGCTCGTCGGGGACGTGTTCGACGACGCCGCGACGGGCCAGGGGCTGCTCAACTCGTTCCTGCGCGCACTCAACTCGGGGGCGATCACCGAGGCGGAGGCGACCGCCACGGGCGTCACCCGCGCGGAGTTCGAGGGACGCTCGTTCGTGCGGATCGTGGAGTCGCGCCGCAGCGCGTAGTCGCCGGTTGTGGTGCGTGCCGCCCGAAGGTCAGGCGGCGCGGTGCATGTGCGTCGCCAGCTCGTCCACGGGGACGCGGTCGTCCGGGCGCGTCGCGCGGTGCAGCCACGCGACCTGGCCGTCGGCGTCGACGACGGCGTCACCGCCGAGCTGCAGCAGGTCCTGCCCCGGGCGCTTCAGTCGCCCGCCGCGCAGCACGTGGCGCAGGCCCGTCGTGAAGAGGTTGCGCGCGCGGACGCGCAGGTCACGCGCTCGCTCCAGGCGCAGCGTGCCGAAGGCGTCGTAGAGACTCTGGTCGGCGTCCGCCACGACCACGAACTCCGTGGGCAGGCCGGCGTAGTGGGCGCCGAGCTCCGCGTGGTCGCCGTGCGCCACGAGTACCACGCGGCCGATGCGGTCGCGCTCGCGTGCCACGGCCCCCACGTGCACCTCGCAGTAGGGGCAGTCGAGGTGGCGGGCCAGGACGATCAACGTGGGCTGGCCACCGGCGACCTGGCGCAGCGTGACCGTGGTGCCGTCGCTCGCCAGCTGGACGGGCACGTCGAGGGGATCGATGCTCATGCCGCCCTCCGCAGCTCGTCGTGGGCCGGCTCGGCCGTCTCGGCCGGGAGCGGCTCCAGCTCGTCGAGCACCGTGATGAACGCGTCCACCACGGCATCGTCAAACTGCGCGCCACGCCACCGGTCCAGCTCGGCGCGGGCGATGCGCGGCCCGGGCGCCTTCCGGTAGACGCGGTCGGCCGTCATCGCCTCGTAGGCGTCGGCCGCCGCGAGGATCTTGGCCTCGAGCGGGATCTCCGCGTCCGTCAGCCCCAGCGGGTAGCCGCGGCCGTCGGGGCGCTCGTGGTGCGCGACGACCCAGCTGCGGATGTCCTCGGCGTCGACGGACGCGAGCAGGCGCGCGCCGATCTCGGGGTGGCGCTGCATCATCGCCCACTCCTCGTCGTCGAGCTTGCCGGGCTTGCGCAGCACCGAGTCCGGCACGCCGATCTTGCCGATGTCGTGCAGCAGGCCCGCGACGCGCACGCGCTCGACGTGCGCGGGGGGCAGCCCCAGCTCCTGCGCCATCAGCTCGGCGTAGCGGCCGACCTGACGCGAGTGGTTGGAGGTGTCGGCGTCGCGCAGATCGAGCGCCTCGGCCAGGGCCAGCACCGTCGCCAGCTCGACGTCGCGCTGCGCGGAGCGGTGGGCGGAGCTGCGTCGCACGTCGTCGCGGACGGCCTCGCTCCACGCCCGGCTGCGAGCGCCGCCGCCGAGCTGCGCGGCGATGCACGCCTGGTCGGCGCACTGCTGCAGGTCGTCGACGGGGGTCGCGCCGGCCAGCGAGTACGCGATGCCCGCGCTGATGGTGGCCGGCGCGCCGGCGCACTCGTCGAGGGCGAGCGCGCGCTGCACCTCGACGCGCATCGCCTCCACGCGGTCGCGCGCCTCAACGGCGGTGAGGTCCGGGAGCAGCACCGACCAGGCGCCGCCGCCGTTGGACACGACGGTGTCGATGCGACGCAGCTGGCCGAGGATCGCCCGCTCGGCCACGCCGATGACCAGGTCGCCCGCGGCGTAGCCCAGCGCGTCGTTGCGCGCGGCGAGCCCGTCGATGTCGAGCGTGGCGAGCGTCAGGTCGCGGGCGATCCCGGCGGCGCGTTCACGCTCGCGATGGGCGAGCCGGTCGAAGGCGGCGCGCGACGGGGCGAGCCGGCGATCGCGCACGACCGCATCGTCGATCGAGCTGCCGCGGCGTGCGCGCAGGAGCAGGACCCACCCGGCGAGCTGCAGGATGCAGCCGGCGAGCAGGAAGGCGGAGACGGTCGGGGCGAGGTCCATCGTGGAGGCGCCATCGGCATCCGTCGCGGCGTCCTGTAGCGGGCTACAGTGTCGCGCATGGAACTCGGCATCTACAGCTTCGGCGACGCGACCGCGGATTCGACGGGGGCGCACGTCTCGCACGGCGAGCGCCTGCGGCGCCTCGTGGAGGAGGTCGAGCTGGCCGACCAGGTCGGGCTCGACGTGTACGGGATCGGCGAGCACCACCGCGCCGACTACTCCGTGTCGGCGCCGGCGATCGTGCTGGCCGCGGCGGCCGAGCGCACCTCGCGCATCCGCCTCACGAGCGCTGTCACCGTGCTCAGCTCCGACGACCCCGTCCGCGTCTTCCAGCAATTCTCCACCCTCGACCTGCTCTCCGGCGGGCGGGCGGAGATCATGGCGGGGCGCGGCTCCTTCATCGAGAGCTTCCCCCTGTTCGGCTACGACCTCGACGACTACGACGACCTGTACGCCGAGAAGCTCGCGATGCTGCTCGAGTTGACGCGCGGGGGCGAGCGACTGAACTGGCCGGGCACGCCGCACACCGCCGCCGTCGACGACCGGCCCGTGTACCCGCAGCCGCAGCAGGCGGAGCTGCCGGTGTGGCTCGCCATCGGTGGCACGCCGGCGTCGGCGGTGCGCGCCGGCACGCTCGGGCTGCCGCTCGCCCTCGCCATCATCGGCGGCGAGCCTGCCCGCTTCGCGCCGTTCGTCGAGCTGTACCGCGAGGCCGCACGCGAGGCGGGGCACGACCCCGCGACCCTCGGCGTGGCGATCAGCTCGCACGGGTTCATCGCCGACACGCGCGAGCGCGCACTCGAGATCGCGTGGCCGCCGTACCGCCTCATGTTCTCGCGCATCGCCGCCGAGCGCGGTTTCACGCCGCCCAACCGCGCCATGTTCGAGGCGGGCGCCGCTGCGGGCGGGCATCTGCTGCTCGGCGACCCCGAGGCGGTGGCCGAGAAGATCCTGGCCGAGCACGAGGTCTTCGACAACACCCGCACGCTCGTGCAGTTCTCCACCGCATCCACCCCGCACGCCGACGTGCTGCGCTCGATCGAGCTGTTCGGCACCGAGGTCGCCCCGATCGTGCGCGAGGAAGTGGCGCGGCGACGCGCCTGACCACGCCCGGCCAGCCGCCGGCGCAGCTAGTCTGTCGGCATGACGACGACTCCCGCATCGGCCACCTACGACCGCATGGGGGCGTCGCGGCGCCGGCCCGACGACCCGCGCTCGGACGTGGAGGTCGATCGCGACCGCATCGTGCACTCGCACGCGTTCCGGCGCCTGCAGCGCAAGACGCAGATCGTCGGCGTGCACTCGATCGACTTCTTCCGCACGCGCCTGACCCACACCATCGAGTGCGCCCAGCTGGGCCGTGCCATCTCGCGCCGCCTCACCGACGGGTCGTGGGAGCAGGTCGTCACCGAGCCCGCGCACCTGCCCGACCTGGTCGAGGCCGCGTGCCTGGCGCACGACCTCGGCCATCCACCCTTCGGGCACACGGGGGAGGAGGCGATCGACGACCTGCTGACGGAGCGTTGGGGCATGCGCTTCGAGGGCAACGCGCAGAGCTTCCGGATCGTGACCCTGCTCGAGCCGAAGAAGTACGCGCGGCTCGAGGGCCCGATCGGGCGGCCGCTCGGGCTCGACCTGACGCGGGCCACGCTGCGCGCGATGATGAAGTACCCGTGGGCCGAGGGCGAGGCCGCGTCGCGCGGCACCCACAAGTTCGGGGCCTACGACGATCCGGAGGACCTCGAGTTCCTGGCCTGGCTGTGGGACGGCGCGCCCGAGGCGGCGCACCGAACGCTCGCGACCGAGGTCATGGAGGCGGCCGACGACATCGCCTACGCCGTCCACGACATCGAGGACGGCACCTGGGCGCGGCTCATCCCGATCGACCAGATCGTGCAGCTGGAGCCGTGGGCGCTCGAGAAGGTCACGGCGATGGCGTCGCGCCGCAACCCGCAGATGTTCGCCGACCCCGCGCGTGAGGTCGAGGCCG
>JAOPYS010000108.1 GCA_025964465.1 Thermoleophilia bacterium | reverse complement strand
CCGGGGGTGTAGACGTTGGCGATGTTCTGCGCCGCGATCTCCGATCGCAGGCGGTGCACCGACATGGCGCCCTCTGCGAGGTTGATGCCGTCGAAGATGCCCATCAGCCGCGGCCCATCTCTGCGATCACGCTGCGTACGGCGCTGATCTGGTTGGTGACCTGCTGCGTGATCACGCGGAAGCGGATGTTGTCGTTCATCATGTCCGACACCTCGGTGGTGCGGTCCACGCCGGCCTTGCCGCGCTTGTTCTCGGCGGCGAAGGAGCCGGAGAGCGAGGCGCCGTCGGAGGCGTCGGCGACGGCGCGACTGGCGCCGAACGGGTTGTGCGCCATCGTGCCGGGGTCGGGCTCGTTGAGGGCTGCCCCGAGCACGCGCTCGAAGTTCACCGTCTTGGCCCGATACCCCTCGGTATCGATGTTGGCGAGGTTCTCTGTGTGCAGCTGCTGGCGCATGGCGAGGCCATCGAGCGCGGAGCTGGCGATCGCGAAGTTGCGACCGAGGATGCCGTCGGTGGAGAACATGGCGCGGGGGTGGCCTTTCGGGGGGTGATGGGGCGGATCGCGAGCCTTGGGGAGGCGCGAACCGGTGGTCCCATGGCTCCGTTGTACGACGGGCCCGGGCATCTGGCAAGGGGTCGTCCGGAAACGCATCGAGCCGACCCGCGGTGCGGATCGGCTCGAAGGTGCTCGTGGACCTCGACCTCGCGCCGCCGGGCGCGGGTGGGTCCGTCAGTTCGGTGTCGCCTCGACCGCGCGGGTGGCGCCGCTGCCACCGTCGGCCGCGCCGACGTTGCCCGCCGGGGCCACCGCCTGCAACGGCACGCTCGTGCTGGACCGCCCGCCGGGGATCGGCTGCAGCACGTCGGTCGTGTTCGCCAGCACCGTGCTCTGGTGCTGGACCTGCCTGCCGAAGCGCGAGGCCGGGCCGTCGGTGTCGGGCTGCAGCAGCTCGGCACCGTCACGCGGCACCGCCACGATCCAGCTCGCCACCAGGAAGGCCGCGAGCGCCAGCAGCAGCGCCAGGGTCTCCGCGTACCGCATCGCCGAATCACGGTCCGTGCTCACCTCGGCCCCGTGCACGTGCACGGTACCTCGCCGGTTCCTGCTCGGTGCTGCAGCCATGTCGCACTCCTCGCTCATCCAACGCTCGCGGACTTCCAACGTACCCCCGCCCGCGCCGGCTAGGCAATCCCAATCCCGATACCTGAGTGCCGATTGCGGTGCCAGGGCAAGGAGCGCGAGGAGCGAGCCGCGAAGGCGTACTCAAGTACGCCGAGCGTCTCGCGACGAGGTCGCGACGCAGCCATGGTGCCGCAGGCGGTGCTCAGGTCAGACGGCGAGGAAGCCTTCGCCATCGTTGAGCTGGTTGTCGAGGCGCAGGCGCTCGAGGGCTCGCTTGTGGAGCCGCGAGACGCTGGCCTTGGACGTGCCCATCAGGTTGGCGATGTCCTGCATGGTCATGTCCATCTTGTAGAGCAGCTCGCACACGTGGCGCTCGCGCTCGGGCAGGCGGCCCACGGCGGTCCACAGCGTCGTCTTCTCGAGGCTCTCCTCGAGCGGGTTCTCGACGGTCGACGTCGCCAGCTCGAAGGCCGTGGACAGCGCCTTGACGCTCGACATGAAGCCGCTCACGTCGTCGCCGTTGCCGCCGGCGGACGCCGCGTTCTCGCCGATGCTCTCGACGCTCTCGTTCCAGCCGGCCTCGGCGGGACGACCCTGCGAGTGGGCTCGCAGGCCGTCGATGATCTCGCCGCGGATGCGGTAGGTGGCGAAGGTCTTGAACGACGCCGCGCTGGTCGGGTCGTAGCGGCGGGCTGCCTCCATGAGGCCGATGCGGCCCTGCTGGACGAGGTCGGCCTTGTCGATGTGCGACGGCAGGCGGCGCAGCATGCCGCGCACGATCTTGTCGACGAGCTCGAGGTGCTCCTCGACGAGGCGGGCCTGCCAGGGCTCGAGGCGGAAGATCTCCTTCTGCCCGCGCTTGCGCTTGACGACGGGCGCACCCGTGTCGGCGGCAGCAGCTTCGGTGGAGGAATTGATGTCGACGGCCTGGGCCGCGTTCGGCGAGTGGGTCATTCGGCGTTCCCTTGCTTCCAAAGCGATCTGGCGGGAGCGCGCAGTGAGAAGTCGACGTGTTCGGCGTGTCGGCTGCTCGCGCTCCGACCGGATGGCGTGTTCCGGCGGTTTACTCACCCAGTGAACGACGGAATCGCGACATGCGCAAGGGGGTATGTGCGTCATTTCTCCGACGGATGGGCAGCGGGGCCCGAAACCCGCACCGCAGCGTCGAATTCGGACCCCCGCCGCGCGGCTGGTTCGGGCCGCCGGAGGCTCGGGTAGTGGGCTCGGCATGCAGAAGCTGCGAGCAAACGACTTCGAGGTGGGCTTCCTCGAGGGGTGGCGCGACGCGTCACAGATCGTGCTGATCGGACCCGAGCGTCCCGTGTTCACGCCCAACGTCCAGATCCACCGCGAGCCGCTCCCCGAGGAGTCGCTCGACGAGTTCTTCCGGGAGCAGCGCGCCGAGCTGGGCAACCTCGACGGGTTCCGCCTGCTCGACCACGGCGACCGGCTGCTGTCGGGGCAGAAGGCGCTCTTCCACGCCTACTCGTGGGAGCTGCCCAACCAGCCCGGCCTGCGCGTGCGGCAGCTGCAGGTCGTCGCGGTGCGCAACGGCACGCTCTTCACCGTCACGTCGAGCGCGCTCGAGTCCGACTGGGACCAGGTCGAGGCCAGCCTCGAGATGACCATCGCCGGGTTCAGCTGGACCTGATCAGGCTGCGGCGGCGACGAACGGCGTCGGGAAGGTGCCGTGCACGCGCCCGAGCTCGAGCTGCTCGAGGCCGCCGTTGATGCCGGCGAGCTGGTCCTTCGACGCGCCGAAGCCGAGCACGTCGTCCATGACCCCGGCCATGTCCGCGCGGTAGTCGTGGCCGGTGCGGCCGAGCACGCCCGGCACCGCGCCGTTCGCGCCGTTGACCGTGTCCACGATGCCCTGCACGCCGGTGACGACCGGCATCCACTTCATCTTCCGCGGCACGCCCATCGCGTGGTCCTTGGAGGCGAGCCACTCGGGGCGCTGGAAGAGCGAGAGCGGCGACGACTTGTTGACCGGGTCGTTGTAGTGGCTCAGCAGGAAGGAGCGCACGCCCGCGCGCTGGTCGGCGGGCAGCGCCTGCAGCTCCTTGAGGTTGTCGAACTCGAACATCGTGCCGGTCGCGTCGAGCCGGTGCCCGCCGAGCCCGATCGCGTCGGCGCGCAGCTTGCTCCAGCGCGGCGTGCCGACGGAGATCATGTTGTCGACGCCGGCCTTGGCGACCCCCGCCGGACCGTCCTTGAGGAAGGTGTCCTGCATCCCCCAGCCGCCGAGGCTCTCGCCGTAGGTGGAGAGGCGCGGGCGCTCGCCCTCGGGCATCGCGGCGATGTGGTCGGAGAACTTGGCCAGCACGCGGCGGAACAGGTCGGTGGAGTCGTCGACCTTGTTGAGCGACTGCACGGACGGCTTGTCGCCGTACTGCATCGCGATGGATGCCACGTCGCCCTTGGCCAGGTACTCGGTCGCGGCGACCGGCATCGGGTTGACGTGCCCCGTGCCGGAGGGCACGTAGAGCACGACGTCCTTGCGCGAGAACGCGCCGAGCTCCACCGCCTCGTCGTAGATCTTCTGCGCGAGCTCCTCGTGGGTGGCCGCGTGCTCGAGCCCACCGTAGACGCGCACGGGGGCGACGACCGAGGATTCGGGCACCCCCATGACGCGGGCGATCTCGGCGGTGGGGGTGGCCTCGTGCACGAACTTGAAGCCCTGGGAGTTGAGCACGCCGTCGGGGAGGCGGGTGCCGGGCAGCAGGCCCGAGACGGTGGTCATCTTCGCGCGCTGCGCGAGGAGCGAGTCGAAGTGCGCGGGGTCGAAGGTGGCGGCCGGCTTGACGTTGCCCTGCAGGCCGCCCACCGACTTCAGGTACGCGGCCTCGGTCTCGGCCGACACAGCGCTCGAGCGCGCGTGCCCGAAGACGAGTGCGCCGGTGGCGAGGGCGGCCGCGCCGATGATGGCGGCGTGTGCGCCGACGGCGCCGCCGGGCACGTGGTCCTGGACGCGGTCGACGAGCGCCTGCTCGCCGATGAGCGCCGCACCCACCACCGCGCCGCCGCCGATCACGCCGGCGCCGGTGCGCACGGCGTCCAGCGCGATGCTCGGCCGGCCGCGCATGGCGAGCGTGGCTCCGACGACGCCGAGGGCGCCCGCACCCGCGACGGCCAGGCGTGAGCCGACGGCACCGAGCCCCGTGTGCTCGTCGACCTGGTCGGCGACGGCGTTGGCGCCGACACCGATGCCGAACGCGAGCGCCATCGAGGCGGCGGTCACGATCACCTGCTGGGTGGAGGAGCGCGGCAGCAGCGACTGCGAGAACGAGGCGATGCCGGCGACGCCGGCGAGCGTCGCGCCGACCTTCCAGCCGGCGATGCCGTCGTCGTGCTGCGTCGTCGTGGCATCCGTGTGCGCAGGCAGGCCTGCGGTCACGCCTGAGAGTCCCGGCATGTCGATTCGTCCCCGCTCGTCCGTCACCGGCCGCGCGTCGCCGTCCCGAGCGCGCGCGAACCCGTACCTGCGTGTCGGGTGCGCAGGTCGCGTCGTTTCGCGGGCGGGGACGTCAGGTCGCGGGCGACCGGGTGGCGCGGCTGCCGAGGGCGACGAGGACGGGGAGGCTGAACAGGAGTGCGGTGCCCACCCCGAGCCGCGCGAAGGCGCGCAGGGCGTCGGTGTCGCTCGCGCCCAGGTGCAGGGCCAGCGCGGTCGCGCCTCCCGCGACGGCAAGGGCGACGGCGGCTGCAGCGACTCGCAGCCGAGCGGTACGGGTCCGCACGGCGGCCACCGCGAGCGCGGCCACGAACAGGAGCGCGACCAGCGACCCCACCAGCGCGTTGCCGCCGGTGAGCACGGTGGCGGCGGCGAGCCAGGTCAGGCGGGGGAGGGAGTGCAGGGGGGTCCTTGCGTCGGGGCCGGACGAGCCGGGGTGGTCCGCGCAGTGCACGCCTCCACCGTAGCGGCCGATCGCCGATCGGACAAGGGGACGGGCGCGGCGCTCGCTGGTACGGTGCGCGACATGCTCGCTTCCCTCGCCGCCGCCGCAGTCGTCGCCGCGACCTCGCCCGCGACGGCGCCAGCCGGCCCGCTCGCTCGCGTCGCCCGCCCGCTGACAGGGGTCGTCGTGAACATCGACCCGGGCCACAACCCGGGCAACGCGGCGCACGCCTCCCTCATCAACCGAATCGTGCACGCCGGCCCGATCCGCAAGGCGTGCGACACGGCGGGCGCATCCACCAACACGGGCTACCCCGAGTGGAAGTTCACGCTGCAGCTCTCCACCCGCGTCGCTCGGCGCCTGCGAGCGCAGGGTGCGACCGTCACGTTCACGCACGCGTTGAACACCCCGGCGTGGGGACCGTGCATCACGCAGCGCGCGGCGATCGGCAACCGCGCGGACGTGGCGATCAGCATCCACGCGGACGGTGCGCCCGCCGCGGCGCGTGGCTTCCACGTCATCCGCCCCGCGTACGTCCCGAGGTACACGGGTGACATCCTGCGACGGTCCAACCTGCTCGCCGTGCAGGTGCGCGACTCGCTGCGCGCGCTGCACGGCATCCCGGTGAGCACGTACGCCGGGCACGCCGGTATCGACACGCGAGCCGACCTCGGCGGACTGACGCTCAGCAACGTGCCCAAGGTGTTCGTGGAGCACGGCAACATGCGCAACGTGGCCGACGCGCGACTGCTCGCCTCGCCGCGCGAGCAGGAGCGCACGGCGGCGGCGCTCGTCGCGGCACTCGTGCGCTGGCATCGCGCTGGCTGAGCCGTCGGTTTCCTCCGCGAGCCTCGCGGGGTATGGTCGCCGCGACGATCCGCGGGCGCTCGACGAGCCATGCTCCGGCGCCCACCGACAGGAGTGACACGATGCAGAGGTTCAAGCCCCAGCTCACGGCCCCGCTGCCGGAGGGCTGGTTCGCGAAGGAGTCGATCACGCTCCTGGCCCCCGACGGTCAGGCGAACGTGATCGCGTCGAGCGAGCCGCTCGATCCGACCATCGACACGAACCAGTACGCGCAGGTGCAGGGCGACCTGCTGCGCAAGGAGTTCCCGGGCTACCGCGAGTTCGCCTTCGAGCCGGCGCGCATGCTCGGCGGCAAGAACGGCTACATCCGTCGCTTCGAGTGGACCCCGCCGGACGGCGTCGCGGTGACGCAGATCCAGCTGTACTACGCCGAGGAGGGTCGCGGCTACACGGCCACGGCGACCACGCCCTCGACGCAGTTCGAGCGCTTCGAGATGCAGTTCCGCCAGCTGCTCGGCGGCCTCGCGCTCGATCAGGCCTGACGAACGGGGCCGGCGGCGCCCGCCGCTGAACCTGCTGGAACCTTCCCATGCGTCGTCCGGCCCATGGCCCCTGCCGGGGGCCGGGCAATGACGATCGTTTCCCTTCTCGTACCGCTTCTGCGGTCGATCCACCTTGCTGGGTGGTGACGCCAGAGGGCGTTGCTGAGGATGGGAGGGAACCATGATTCGACGTTGGACCACGTGTGCCGTGACCGTGACCGCACTGGCGGTCGCCGCGGCGCCGGCGATGGCGGAGGGCAACCGGCCGAGTGCGCCGCCGAAGCCGAAGCCGACGCCGGCGAGGCCGGAGCCCGCGAAGCCGACGCCGGCGAAGCCCGTCGCTCCCAAGCCGCCCGAGCGGCCCAAGCCAGCCGCACCCGCGCCGAAGCCGCCGGAGCCGCCCAAGCCGCCGAAGCCCGCTGCTCCGGCACCGAAGCCGCCGGAGCCGCCCAAGCCGCCGAAGCCCGCTGCACCGGCACCCAAGCCG
>JAOPYS010000094.1 GCA_025964465.1 Thermoleophilia bacterium | reverse complement strand
GGTGGCGCCGCGATCGTGCTCCCACAGGCATCGACGGGCGAGTCCCTGCACCAGGTCGTCGCGACGGCCGACGGCGGCGCGCTGCTGGTGGACGGCACGGGCTCCGACAGCGTCGTCACCCGCTACGCCGCCAGCACGATCGGCGACTACGCAGAGCCGGCCACGTGGTCAGGCGCGGCGTCGACCGGGCTGTTCGGTGCCTGCCTGCGCGCGAAGAGCGCGAGCGCCGTCGGCGCGTGGACGGTCGACAGTGACGCCACCTGCACGGCGTCCGACACCGATCCGTGGCAGGCGGTGCCCGAGGCTGCGAACGGAGCCAGCGTGATCGCGCGGACGAGCGGGGCGGGCGTCACGGACGCGTGGGCAGCCCTGCGGTTCGGCGCGCGCGTGCCGACCGGCGCGCCCGGCGGCGCGATGAGCGCCCCCCTCGTGGTGGAGGTCGTCTCGCCCGAGCTGTCACCCCCCGTGAACGTCGCGCCGCCCGCGATCACCGGCACCGCCACGCGCGGGCAGGTGCTCCAGGCATCGACCGGGACGTGGAACGGCGGCCAGCCGATGACGTACGCCTTCCAGTGGCTGCGCTGCGACGCGGCGGGCGCGAACTGCGGACGGGTCGCCGGGGCGACGACGGCGCGGTACACCACCACCGCGGGTGACGTGGCACGGACGATGCGGGTCGAGGTCACGGCGCGCAACGCATCCGGGAGCCTCGCCGCCCGATCGACCCAGACGGGGGCCACCGCCGTGGCCAAGCCGACGCTGACGTACCTCACCGGGTTCGAGCACAACCGCATCTCGGCCGTGGGCGGTGGGATCTTCTCGACCGTCGCGAACGCGGGCGGCGGCACGACCACGATGATCAGCGGCGGCGGCGTCAACGTTCGCACCGGGTCCAATTCACTGCACCAGCAGACCACCGCGGCAGGCGAAGCACTTGTGGCGATCCCGGTGGTGAGTACGGCGTCGGTGGTCCGGATCGCGTACAAGATGCCGACCGCGCCCACGGGCGGGACGCCCGCGATCCTCCAGTTCTCGGGAAACGCCGGTGCTGCGTTGGCGCAGCTGGTGATCACGCCCGCGGGTCAGCTGCGGGCGAGGTTCGTCGACACGGGCTCGGTGGTGCAGGCCTCGGTGAACGGACCGAACCTCAACCCCGGGGCGTGGACCACGCTCGAGGCGTCATTGGACGTGACGGGCACCACGTGGGCCCTGCGGTGGCGAGTCGACGGCGTCGAGCAGCCTGCCACCAGCTACGCGATCGGTGCGGGGTACACGATCAGCAACATCGACATCGGCGTGGTCGGCTGCAACTGCGTCGGCGACGTCTACACGGACGACCTGGCGATGTCGACGACCTTGTCGGACTACCCGATCGGCGATGGCAAGGTGCTGGGCTTCAGCGCGAACGCGGTCGGCACGCACAGCGGGCCCGGCAGCTTCCGGACGGTCTCCGCCGCCGCCCCCGCGTGCGGGACCGGCACGTTGCTCGCCGCAGGCGACACCACCAGCTTCGCGCAGCTCGCCGACTGGTCGGTGGCCGCCGAGAACACGGCGGTGTGCGCGTCGGCTGCGCCGGGTGCCAACTACCTCGAGTACGACATGCCGCCGACGTCCGAGACCGCGAACCCGAACGCGGTGCGCTTCCTCGTCGGCGCGGACGAGGCGGCCGCGGCAACGACCACGCTCCGGACCGACGTGCGCTTCGGTGGGACCGGCTCCGCGCTCAACGTCGACCCCGGTACGGCGCCGGGTTATTACGCGTCCACACTGAACCTCCGTCCCGATGGTGGCACCTGGCTGGCCAGCAACCTCGACAACGTCCGCTACCGGATCTCAGTGCCGACCTTCGGCTCGGCCACCCGCGTCGAAGGGGTGCTGGCAGAGGTGGACTTCCCCCTCACCGCGACGGCGCCCGTCAACACCGTCCCCCCCTCCGTGGGGATCTCTTCGGCGCCGCAGGAAGGCGACCGCCTCGACGGGGATCCAGGGACCTGGGCCAACGCATCCGACGCCGCGTACACGTACACGTGGACGCGCTGCAACCCCGCGTGCGGTCCGATCGCCGGCGCGACCGACCCGACCTACACGCTGGTGGCTGCCGACGTCGGGGGCACCGTCCAGCTCTCGGTGACGGCCACGTCGATCGGGGGGTCCAATACGGCGTACGCGCCGGTGTCCGCCACGATCGTCGCGCGGACCGACACGCGCCCGGACCTGATCGATGCGCCGCGCCTCTCGGGCGGCACGGTGGTGGGCCGGGTCGTCTCCGGCACGCTCGGCACATGGGACAACGCACCGACGAGCTGGGCGCGGCAGTGGCTGCGCTGCGATGCGGACGGGACCGGGTGCGTCCCGATCGCCGCGGCGACCTCGGCGACGTACACGCTCGTCGCCACCGACGTGGGGTCGCGCCTGCGCGAGCGCGTCACCGCGACCAACGGCCTCGGGTCGCGCGTCGCATCGAGCGAACCGTCGCCCATCGTCAAGGCGGTGGCCCCGACGCTGGTGTCGGTGACCGGGTTCGAGGCGGGCCTGGTCTCCTCGACCGGCACGGGCCTGACCGACGGGCCCGGCGGTGGCGTGCAGGCCACCGCCGGCAACTCGGAGGTCCGCGCGAGCGCAGGCGCTGCCCGCAGCGGTGGATACGGCCTGGCCGTCGCGGCCACGGGCAACGCCAACCCGGGTTCGATGGCCTACGTGATCATGCCCGGCACGCCCAGCGGCGCGGTGCGCGTGGCACGGTTCTACGTCCGGGTCGACGACCTGCCGGACCTCGGCACCGTCGACCTCGCAGGGTTCGATGATGGCGCGGTCGCCGCCTGGATCGACATCACCAGCGCCGGCGTCCTCCAGGCGCAGTCCGCGTCGGGCACCGCGGTGAACGGTCCGTCGATCACGGCTGGCACGTGGTACCGCATCGACGTGCGGCACGACACGAGCGCGTCCATCCACACGCTCGAGTGGAGCGTCGACGGCGCGGTCCAGCCGACGGCATGGCACTCCGCGGGAGCCGCGGCGGTCGGCGACTGGATGCGCCTCGGCCTGCAGCCCCAGGGATCGGCGACGTCGACGGCTGCGGCTTCCTTCGACGACTACGCCTTCTCCTCCACCTCCGCGGACTATCCCATCGGCCCCGGCGAGGTGCGTGGCCTGCGCCCCGATGACCTGGTCACCGCCACCTCCAACGCGGGCAGCTTCACGGACAGCCTCGCGGTCGCCCCGTTCGCGCCCCTGCGGGTGCTGTTCCTGGCCGACGCCGCGTGGAGCGACACCTCCACGGACTGGGTCCGCCAGAACACCTTCGGCGCGAATGTACTCAACTTCTCGCTCGAGAACCCGGCCGAGGCCTGGGAGGCCGACGGCGTGCGGGGCGTCCTGCAGTACCACTCCGCGGCGAGCCCCGTCACGGGCATCACGTCCGTGACGACGAGCGCCGGCAACCAGACGGTCTACAGCGGCACCATGGCATCCGGCGCCACGCTGACGACGGCTGGCGCGATGGTGCCGAAGCCCGCCGGTGGCTGGACGACCGCGGAGCTCGACGCCCTGCGCATGCAGGTGGGCAACGCCAACCAGTCCAACCGCGCCATCTGGGATGCGCTGCTTACGGAGTTCGACGTCCCGCGCTGACACGCGCCGACCTCGTTCGTCACATGAGGGGCGAGAGGCTGCGCAGCACGCGTTCGGTCGCGCGCCAGTGCAGTGGGCGACGGCGCCACCCGTCCAGGTGCACCTCGTCGCAGTTGCCCAGGTCGAGCGCGAACAGCTCGGCGAGCTGTTCGGCCACCCGCGGCGATCGCACCTCGAGGTTGACCTCGTGGTTGCCGAACATGCTCCACCGGTCGATGTTGGCCGTGCCCACCGTGCACCAGGTGTCGTCGATGACGGCCGTCTTGGCGTGCAGCATGAAGTCGCGGTAGAGGAAGACACGGACCCCGGCGACGAGCATCTCCTCGAACACGCCGTGCGCGAGCGCGTCGGTCACCGGGTGGTTGGAGCGGGCCGGCAGCATCACGCGCACGTCCACGCCGCGCCGGGCCGCGTCACCGAGCGAGCCGCGGAAGGCGCGGTCGGGCACGAAGTAGGCGTTGGTGATCCAGATCCGCTGCTCGGCGCGGTCGATGGCCTCGAGGTACATCCCGCGGATGGGGAAGATCGCCATCGTCGGGTCATTGCGGTGGACGAGGACGTGCGGGTCCCACGACCGGTCGGGCACGTTCTCGAGGCGGGTGGCGAGGGCCGGCGTGTGGAGGTTCCAGAAGTCGCCGAAGGCGTTCGCGACCTCGCGCGCCGCGACCCCCTCAAGGCGTACGTGCGTGTCGCGCCACTGCAGGTACTCGTCCCCGAGGTTGTAGCCGCCGAGGAAGGCGACCCGCTCGTCCACGACGATCATCTTGCGGTGGTCGCGCAGGAAGTTGGAGGGACGCAGCAGGCCGACGCCCGAGCGCACCGGCTTGAAGGCGTGCACCTCGATCCCCGCCGGGAAGAAGCTGGCGTCGACGGTGCGGTCGGTGAGCAGCCAGTCCCAGAGCACGAACACGCGCAGGCCGCGCTCGGCGGCGCGGCCCAGCGCATCGCGCACGGCACGGCCGGCGGTGTCGTCGCACCAGATGAAGGTCTCGACCAGCACCTCGCGCTGCGCGGCGTCGATGGCCTCGACGATGTCGTCGACGAGGTCGAGCCCTCGCATGTAGAGGCGGATCTCGTCGTCGCTGTGCTCGAGGAGCATCGGCTCGAAGGTGCGGCTCGGGTACGTGGGCGGACGGTTCGCCTCGCGGCGACGGCGCGCCCGCGTGCCGCGGACGGCCACGATGGCGGCGACGATCACCTGCACCGCGAAGAACGCCGACCAGAGCCGGATGACGCGTCGACGGACGAAGCGGCGGTGCGCGTCGATCTGGGGGCCGAGGATGCTCACGTCGGGGCACTACCCGATCCGAGGAGCACCAGCCGGTCGCGGTGGACGGCCTCGGGCGCGCCGCGAGCCGCCTCGGGGTCGCGCGCCAGGCGCGCGAGCTCGGAGCTGGAGTACTCCACGATGCCCTTGGCGAAGGCCACCGCAGCACCGTCGCCGGCGGCGACGTCGACCGCGTCCCCCGGCCCGAACGAGCCGTCGGCAGACACGATGCCGATCGGCAGGAGGCTGGCGCCGCGCTCGACGATGGCCGCGCGGGCGCCCGCGTCGACGACCACCGTGCCGGCCGTGCGCTTGGCATAGCGCAACCAGAGCTTGAACGACGAGGCTTGGCGGCGGGCGTCCGCAGCGATGCGGGTGCCGAGCGCCTCGCCGGCGACGATTCGGCCCACCACGCGGTCGGCGGCCGCGCGCGCGATGTGGGTGACGACCCCGCCCGAGCTGGCCATCTCCGCCGCGACGACCTTGCTGCGCATGCCGCCCGATCCCCAGTGCGACCCGCTCGTGGCGGTGTCGATGCGGCCGAGCAGCGAGTGGTCGTCGACGCGCTCGATCAGGCGGGCGCCGGGGTTCTCGGGGTGCTCGGTGAACAGGCCGTCGGTGTCGGTCAGCAGCAGGAGCAGGTCGGCCTCCAGCGAGACCGCCACCTGGGCGGCGAGCGCGTCGTTGTCGCCGAAGGTGATCTCGTCCGTCGCGGTCGTGTCGTTCTCGTTGACGATCGGCACGACCTGCCACGCCAGCAGCTGCTCGAGCGTGCCGCGTGCGTTGCGCCACGACGTGCGGTGCGCCGCGTCGTGCATCGTCAGCAGCACCTGCGCGGCGCGCACGCCACGCAGCTCGAACATGCTCGACCACGTGGCGAAGAGTGCACCCTGCCCGACCGCGCTCGCGGCCTGCAGCGCCGGCAGCTCCGTCGGCCGCTTCGACTGGCCCAGGATGCCGAGTCCCGTCGCGATCGCCCCCGAGGAGACGAGCACCACCTCGTGCCCGGCTGCGACCGCGGTGGCGATGTCGTCCACGAGGCGGCCGAGCAGCCCGACCTGGCGTTGCCCCAGCGCGTCGACCAGCGACGACGACCCGATCTTGACCACGATGCGCACGGCGGTGACCTACCCCACGTGCGCGGGTTGGTACCTACCTCGCGGTCAGACGCGCCCGCGGACGAGCTCGCGCCGGTTGGGCAGCTCGAGCTTGCGCAGGATGCTCGCCACGTGGTGCTCCACGGTGCGCGGGCTCAGGTGCAGCTCGCTGGCGATCTCCGGGTTGGTGAGCCCGCCAGCGACGTAGCGGGCGATCTCGCGTTCGCGCTTGGTGAGCGCGTCGAAGGCTTCGGGATCGGGCGCGGCCTGCACCTCGCCCGAGGTCGAGCCCGTGATCGAGAACCGAGGGCCCACCTCGACGGGCTCTGCCTGGACGAGCACGGCGGTCAGCGGGAGCTCCTCGTGGCAGTCGGCCTCGATCCAGTACTGGCGCGCACGCTCGGCCAGTCGGCATGCCTCCGCACGGCGCCCCTCGGACGCGGCGCGCCAGGCGTCGGCCTCGGCATGGGCGGCCCGGAGCGCGCCGCCGTGGCCGTCGGCGTCGAACGCCGCGAGCAGTTCCAGCCACCGGGCCAGGCCGGCCCCGCGCGAGGAGCTGTTGCCGAGGACGCGAATCGCCTCGAGCACGACCCAGAAGTCCGGGGAGTGCGAATCCCCCAGCTCGGCGGCCAGCGCCTCGAGCGGCGCGAGCGCCAGGTCGACCGAACCGGCAGCTGCATAGGAGCGCGCGGCGACGACAGCCACGTCGACCACCATGTCGCGGGAGAGGTCCAGGCGCAGCACGAGCTCGAGCGCGGAGTCGACGGAGCGGCACGCGCCGTGCGCGTCGCCGGCCAGCACGTTGGCACGGGCCTCCCGCACGAGCGCATCGATGCGCAGGGGCGAGATGCCACGGTGCTCTGCGACGCGGGCGATCTCCGCGCAGTAGCTGCGCGCAGCCTCCGCCTCGCCCATGGCGATGTGCATCTCGGCGATCGCCAGGCGAGCACGCAGGCCCATGACCAGCGCGCCGCGCTCGTCGCACAGGGCGATGCTCCGCACCATCGCACGACGGGCCGTGGCCACGTCGCCGAGGTTGCAGGCGCACCAGCCGATCAGGTACCAGACCGACGCCTCGACGATCGGCAGCCCGGCCCGGGAGGCGCGCCCCGCGAGCGAGTGCAGCGAGAGCATGGCGACCGGCTCGCCGCGCAGCGCGCGTGCGGCGCTCGCGGTGGCGGATCCGAGCAGTCGCAGCTGCTCCTCGATGCCCGGCGTGGCGGCAACGCGCTCGCCGAGCTGGATCGCCGCCTCGAGGTCGGCCGCCTTGAGCGCCACCTCGGCGAGCACGAGCTGCGCATCGGCACGCTCGGCCGCGTCCACGTCGTCAGCGTCGGCCAGCTCGCGACAGTGGGCCAGGTGCGCGTCGAGGGCGGCGACGTCGTCGGAGTAGGCGAGCTGGAGGCGACGCGCCGACCGCTCGGACCAGGAGGGGCCGTGGAAGGAGCCGTCCTCGTGCGGCAGCAGCGTGATGTCCAGCTCGTCGAGGGCCCGGTCGATCAGGGTGCGCGGCACGCCGTCACCATGGCGCACCAGGTGCGTCGCGTGGAGCGTCCACGGCTGCACGCCGAGGCCGGCGACCAGTTCACGGGCCTCGTCCTCGTCGAGGCGCGGGACCTCGACCACGCGGCGCTCGCAGCGGCTGTCGACCATCCGCATCAGGTCTGCGGGCACGTGCTCGGCGGCCACGATCAGGCGTGCGCGCACGTCGCGCTCGAGCTGCCCGCGGATCTGTTCGATGCGATCGGCACCCAGCTCGTGGGCGTCGTCCACGACGATCACCTCGAAGCGGCCCGCCGCCAGCGCCTCCACCTGGAGCAGGTCCACGAAGCGCGTCTTGCCAACCCCCGCGATGCCACGCACGACGACGGCACGCGGTCGCGTGCCGCCTGCGGCGAGGAAGGCCGCGCTCTCGCGGATCAGGTGCTGGTGCTGACGCGACACTAGCGCCCGCCGGTCAATCGGGGATCCACGTAGACGGCGCCGTCGGCGTTCATCACGCTGGGGATGGAGCGCGTCTCGCCCGTGCCCGTGCGGCCCACGACGTCGAAGGCGTAGTAGGCGTTGGGGTCGACGGCGAGCAGGTCCTTGTCGGCGACCGGGTCGACCAGGCGGGGCGTGATCGAGGAGATGGCGAAGTCGCCGATCTCGGGCTCGTCGGTGACGATGTGCGAGTAGGTCGCCTTGGCCACGCGCTTCTCCACCGCATCGCGGTCGGCCAGGTCGATGCCACCGGCATCGGCGTACTTGGCGTACCACTGCGAGTTGTAGAGGAAGCCGGTGTTGTCGATCCCCTGCTTCTTCTTCACGTCGGCTGCCGTCGCCGTGGTGGCCGGGGCCGTCGCGACGGGCGCGGTCCGGGCCGGCGCGGCAGCGACCGGAGCGACGCTGAGCGCCGCGGAGCCTGCACCCCCGGTCAGCGGGGTCTGCTGGCCGGCGCCGTTGACGTTGGCCAGCGGCACCAGGATCGAGCCGTCGGGCAGTGACAGGGTCTGCGGCTGGCCGGCAGGTGCCGGCAGCAGCACGGTGCCCAAGAGCGCGGTCGAGCCCGGCGCAGCGGACGGCCCACCACCTGCGGTCGACCCGGTCGCCGAAGGCGTCGCGGTCGCGGCGGTGCTGGCCTGTGTCCCCTGCGGCGTCACGCCCGGCGTGCTTGCACGCGTTGCGGTGGCGTCCATCATCGTCCCCTCGAAAGGTGTCCCGTCACGTGTCCCGCCTCCACGGTACGACGGAACGCAGGATCGCGAAAGGGGCAGCCGGCCCCGGGTCCGGCCGTTCGATGCCGCGACCACCGCCGTGCTCGCGCAGGGTCAGGCGTTGGAGGCCGGCACCAGTTCGAGGTCGCTCACGACGGGCGTGTGGTCGCTCGCATCGCCCGCCTGCGTCGCGATGTGCGACCCGACGACGCGTGCGTGGTCGGACGCGTAGATGCGATCGATGCCGCCCCCCGAGCCCTCGCCCGCCCGGGGGTCGGTTGCGCCCGGCGCCGAGGTCGATTCGGCAGCCGACCGCGTGTCGGTGAGCCCGGCGACCGCCATCATCCGGCGCTCGTCGGTGCCGTCGGGGGTGTCACGCTGCACGTTGAAGTCGCCGCCCCAGATCGTCGGGCCGTGCCACGCCGCGACGGCACGGCCCAGCGCACCGATCTCGAGCTCCTGGTGGTCGAACCGGGCGTTCGGCCACTCGTAGTGCCCGCTCAGCACGCGCACGTCGTTGCCGGCGGGCGTGCGCACCATCGTGTCGATCGTGTTGCGCACCTGGTAGTCGGTGTCGCCCTTCGCGAGGTGCGAGCCGAACACGTGGTCGATCGCGTCGGCACCCTGGTTGAGGAAGGAGCGGGCGCGCACGCCGAACCCACCGCCGCGCGGGTCGGGGTGCTCGACGTTGCGTGCGTCGCTGACCCCGAAGCCGTGGAAGGTCATGACCGCGACGTCCTGGTTGCGGCCGATGACGGTCGTCTCCGCGGTCGCGCCGACGGCAGCGGTGGGATGGAGGCGGTCGTCCAGCTGGGACAGGGTGTCGGTGAGGTTGCTGCGCACCGCGAAGCGATCGACCTCCTGCAGCAGCAGCACGTCGGGGTCCTCGCGACGGATCGCCGCTGCGAGCTGGTCGAGTTCCTCGCTCGAGGAGAAGAACTTCTTCGGGCCGCCCATGCCGCCGTGCAGGTTCCACGTCATCACGCGCACGTGCTCGCGCATGGCGACGGTCGTCTGCGCGGCGGGCGACCCGGCGGGGATCGCGGGCGTGTCGTGGGTGCGCGTGCCGCGCACCAGGGTGGCGGCCCCCAGCTCGATCGCCGCTCCGGCGAGGGCCCCGGCGACGCCGCCGGCCAGGCCGCGGAAGATGCCGCCGCTCGCGCCGCGCAGCAGCTTGGCGCCGATGACGGCGCCACCGACACCGGACGCGGCGGTCAGCGGCCACGTGGCCTGCAGCGACTCGCCGATGCGGTCGAACATCGGCGGCGACGCGTGCGTCGCGCCGGGCAGGTCCGGCAGCGCGGCCTGCCCGGTCGGGGCCCCGCTCGTGACGTGCAGTCGGTGGGAGATCTCGAGGCCCATCAGCCGCCCGTGATGCCCGTGCGGTGCAGGTGCAGGTCGGTGACCACCGGGTGGTGGTCGCTCGCCCCGGGCTCGCCCTCCGGGTAGGGCGCGACGTGCGTGCCCGACGCGGTGAACTGCTCGCTGGCGTAGATCCGGTCGATCGGGCTGCGCGGCACGTCGCCGAAGGAATCGCGCGCGTGGTCGTCCGGGCCGATCCCCGCGAGGTCGAAGGAGTCGGTCAGGCCGTGGGCGCCGAGCGTGCTCGCCTCGTGCTTCCACGCCGACGAGCCGGACGACACGTTCCAGTCGGCGCCCCACACCGTTGGGCCGTCCCACGCACCGATGGTGGCGGCGGTGGGGTCCACCTGCGCGCCCTCGTAGTCGGTGCCGTCGTGCGGCCCGTTGTAGTGGCCGGCCAGCACGCGCACGTGATTGCCCGCGGGCGTGACGAGCATGGCGTCGCTGGTGACGCGCGGGAAGTAGTCGGGCATCCCGCCGTCGGGCACGTCGGGGTCGACCAGGGCGTTGTGGATGGCACGGATGTCGCCCGTGACGCCGGTCTCGAGGCGCCGCAGGACGCCGTCGCCGTACGGGTCGTCGTGGACGAGCCCGCGCGCGTCGGCGATCCGCGTGCCGCCGAAGGTGAGGATGCCGGTCCCCTCCTGGCGCCCGGTGACGAGCGTGCCGCGCGGCGTGGATGCGACGCCGTCGGGGTGCAGGCGTCGAGCCAGCTCCTCCACCGTGTCGAGGCCGTTCGAGCGCGTCGCGAACCGGTCGACCTCCTGCAGCAGCACGACGTCCGGGTGCTCGCGCCGGATGGCATCCGCCATGCGATCGAGCTTGGCGGAGTCGGAGCCGAGCTCGTTCTCCGGGCCCATGCCGCCGTGGAGGTTGAAGGTCATGACCCGCAGGTCCTCGTCCGCCTCGACGGTCGGGGACGCCACCGGGCCGTGCGCGGCTGGGGAGGGGGCGCCGCGCAGCGCGCCTACACCCGCGGCAGCGCTGAGCGCGAGGCCGGCGCCGGCGACCGCACCGGTGATGGGCGCGGCGATGCGCAGCGCCAGGCCGCGGTGACCGCGGATGGCGAGGGCGCCCGCGGCAGCCGCGCCGAGGACGCCACCGACGATCGGCACCCACGCGTGGTCGCGGAGGGTGTCGCCGACGCGGTCGAGGAACGGGGGGTCGTGTGGGGGGGCGCCGTCGATCCGGGGCAGCGCGACCTGGCCGGTCATCGCCGTCCCGGCAGTCTGCACGTTCGTCGAGATGGCTGGCAGCGTCCCCATGGATCCCCCTGTCGGGGTATCGAGGGAGCGCCGCTCGCTGTTACGCGGGCTTGGCCTTGGTCTCGCGCGCGGCCGCGAGCAGGCGCTCGACCTGCTCGAGCGCCTCGGCGTAGCAGACCGTGTCGCCCTTGCGCTGGCAGGCGTCGGCGCGGTCGTACGCGGCGCTCACGTCACCGAGCACCTTCGCGAGCTGGTCCTTGGAGAGGTCGGCGAAGTCGCCGGGCGCCGGTCGCGGCACGTCGTTCCCGCCCGCGGGTGTGTCCGTGCCCGAGGGCGTGTCCGACGGCGTGTCGGAGCCCGACGGCGTGTCGTTCGTGCCGCCCTCGGCCCCCGACCCCTGGTCCGTGTTGGGGTCGCTCGCTCCGACGTCGTCGGCGCGCTTGGCCAGCAGGCTCTCGACGGCGCTCGGGAAGGTGTCGCCCCATGCGATGGTGTCGCCGAGCGCCACGACGATCTTCTGGAACTCGGGGATCGCCGCCTCCTGGTTCTCCAGGTAGATCGGCTGTGCGTAGAGCAGGCTCTTGTCGATCGGCAGCACGAGCAGGTCGCCGTAGATCACGGTGTTGTTGGCGGTGGTCCACTCCCGCACCTGGCGCGACACGTCCGTGTCCTGCTTGATGAGCGCCTGGACCTGCGAGGGGCCCTGCGTCAGTTCCTGCGTCGACAGCCGCAGCGTGGTGATCTTGCCGTAGTTGGAGCCGTCGCTGCGGGCGGCCATGTAGGCGACCATGTTCTTCTTGGTCAGCGGGGTCATCGGGCGGATGAGCAGCAGCTCCTCCTTCGCCTCGCCCGGCAGCTTCGCCAGCACGTAGAACGCCTTGAGGTCGGCGCCGCTGACCGACGGCACCTCCCACTCGTCCTCGTGCTGGTAGAAGTCCGCCACGTCCGACATGTGGTAGCGCTTCCACTGTCGGGTCTGCACCTCGAACAGGTCCTCGGGGTAGCGCAGGTGGGCGCGCAGCTCCTCGGGCAGCTTCGACTTGTCGGTGAACAGCTTGGGGAAGATATCACGCCACGCGCCGAGGATCGGGTCCTTCTCGTCCATCGCGTAGAGCGTGATGTCGCCGTCGTAGGCGTCGATGACGGCCTTCACCGAGTTGCGCATGTAGTTGACGTCGCGGCCCCCGCCCTGCGCCGTGGTGCCGACGTTGACCGCGTTCGAGTAGGGGAAGCGATCGCTCGTCGTGTACGCATCGACGATCCACTTGATCCGGCCCTTCTCGATGACCGCGTAGGGGTCGCCATCGATCTCCAGGAACGGCGCGAGCTCGTGCACGCGCTCCGTCACCGTGCGACGGAACATGAGCCGGCTCTTCGAGGTGAACTGGCCGCTGAAGAGGATGCGCGGGTCGCGGAAGGTCGACGCGAAGGCGATGCGCCGGCCGAATCCCGACATGCGGATGCCGCCGGCGCCCGTGTAGTGCGAGCGGGCGCTCGTGTCGTCCTTGCCGGCGTCCTCCTGCGAGGAGCCGGAGATCTCCCCCTGCTTGGAGCCGACGATGACGAAGTCGTTGCCGTTCTCGCCGAAGTACACCTCGGGGCGCTTCAGGTCGAGGCCCGTCCCTGCCTGCGTGGTCTTCGGCGGCAGGTTGCGCAGCAGGTACTCGGGCTTGCCCTGCCGGGTGACCTCGTTCGGCAGCGTCGCAACGGCGCCGTAGCCGTGGGTGTAGGCGAGGCGCTCGTTGGTCCACCCGTTGGAGATGGCGTTGTTGCCGGGGTCCAGCTCGCGCACCGACACCATCACCTGACGGTAGTCGCCGTCGATCGTGTAGCGGTCCACGTCGGGGCGGTTGAAGGTGTAGTAGCGGCGCAGCGCCTGCTCCTGGTGGACGACGTCGCGCAGGACGAACGGGCTCCACAGGCGCAGGTTGTCGGTGGTGGCGGCGTTGTCGGTGAGCAGCGCGGCGCGGTCCAGCGACGCCTCGTCCTTGAACGGCGTGGTGGTGATGACGCCGAGGCCGAACGCGGCGCGGGTGTTGGCGATGTTGCCGGTGATGACCTTGTGCTCGCGGTCGAGCTCGTTGGGCTCGACGAGCACGTTCTGCACGAGGGCCGGCACCACGCCGGTGACGATGATGCTGGCCACGAACCAGCCGACGACGGAGCCGCCGACGACGCGCCAGCGCTCACGGCGGGCGTAGAGCACGATCACGACGGCCAGCACGAGGCTGGCGACGAGCATCAGCCAGTAGCCGGGGATGCGGGCGTGCACGTCGGTCCAGCCGGCGCCGGCCACGTAGCCGCGCGCGGAGGTGGCCAGGTCCCACATGGAGAGGCGGTACTGCGCGGCCGAGACGACGAGGAAAGCGGCGACCAGCCACGACAGGTGCACCACCGCGGTGCGCGCGACGCGCGGGACGGGCGTGTAGCGGATGACGCCCGTGGCGACGTAGGCGGCGACCACGCCGAGGGCGGTCACGACGAGCAGCGCCTGGAGGGCGTGCGTGACCAGCTCCAGGAGCGGCATGGTGAAGACGTAGAAGGATGCGTCGCGGTGGAAGTGCGGGTCGTCCACGCCGAAGTCGCTCCGGCCGAGGAACCGCAGCACGACCTCCCACCGGGAGCTCATGACGAGGCCGGAGATGACCGCGACGAGCGCGGCTACGCCGAGCAGGACGGGCTTGAGGACGAAGTGCGGGACGACGGGCTGCTCGGGGGCGTCCGGGTCGGCGCCCGCGTTGAGGAACGGCACGTACAGGTCGTTGCGGGCGACGCGTCGCGCCACGGTGAAGTTCGCGAACAGCACGGCGAAGGTGAGCAGGCCGAACCCGAGGCCCATCGCGGCGGACCAGCCGTACCGCGTGACGAGCACGTCGCGCTGGCCGACCTCGTCGAACCAGAGCAGGTCGACGTAGAAGCGCAGCAGGCTGCCGATGATGAGCAGCAGCGGCAGCACGAGGACGATGATGCGCCCCCGCCAGCGCCACAGGCGGCCGCCGCGGGCCTGGGGCCGCTGCGCCCGCCGTGGGCGGAGCGGGCGTACCACGTCGTCGTCGTCCTGCATGCCGGCCACCCTATCCCACTCCCCCTCATACTCGGGGAGCGGGGTGGGTCAGCAGGCCAGCTGGGCGGTGACCGTGCCGCTGCCGCGGTTGTCGGCGGTGTCGAAGGCCGAGGCGGAGACCGTGTGCGACCCCTTCGCGCAGGGCACCTGCACGACCCATCCACCCGCGTCCGACCAGTCGACGGCGCGCGTGCGGCCGTCCACCTCGATCGCGACGCGGTCCACGGCGACGTCGTCGCTCGCGGTGACCCGCACCGGGATCGACACCGTGGTGTGGCGGTGGGGCGTGCGGCCCTTCACGTAGGTCACCGTGGCGCGGTAGACGATCCGGTTGCTCGTGCGGAAGGTGCTGACCACGCGCTTGGTCGCGGTGAGCCGGCTCTCCTTCCAGGTGAACCGCCCCACCTCGGGCGTGGTGCCGTAGCGGCGGAAGGGCGTGCGGCCCGCGACGCGCCAGCCGGTGGTGTACGTCGTGGTCGTGACGCGGTGCGCGGCGAGCACCTCGACCTTGGCGACCGAGGGCGCGACCGTGTCGGCTGCAGCGCGGGGCATACGCGACGCCGCCTCGACCGCGGCGCCGGCGTCGAGGCGACCGTAGCCGAACTCCTTGTCCAGCCCGTGCGAACCGAGGTCGGTGGCGTTGCCCTCCATCGCGGCGATGATGTCGCGACGACCGAGGCCCTGTGCGGCGAGCAGCGCCGCCAGGCCGCTGGCGTACGGGGTCGCCATGGACGTGCCGTCCCACGAGTCGTGCCCGCCGCCCATGACCGAGGACAGGATCCCCACGCCGGGCGCCGCCACGTCGAGGCCGGCACCCGTGTTGGAGAAGTCGGCGTGACCGTCGAGCAGGTCGGTGGCCCCCACCGACAGGCAGGAGTCGTAGGTGCCCGGATAGGCGACGGCCGAGGCCGACTCGTTGCCCGAGGCGCAGGTCACGACCGCACCGCGCGCGGCGGCGTAGTCGATCGCGGCGTGCAGCACGGGGGATTCCTCCGGCCCGCCGAGCGACAGGTTGATCACGCGGGCGTGGGCGTCGGCGGCGGCGACGATGCCCTTCGCGACCGTCGAGTAGTTGCCCGCGCCCTTGGCGTCGAGCACGCGCACCGCGAGGATGCGGGCGTTCGGGGCGAGGCCGACGATGCCGAAGTTGTCGTCGCCCGTGCCTGCGGCGATGCCCGAGACGTGGGTGCCGTGGCCGTTGACGTCCATCGGGTCGTCGTCGCCGTCGACGAGGTCGGGGCCCTTGTCCACGCGGCCGGCGAGGTCAGGGTGGATGTAGTCGACGCCCGTGTCGACCACGGCGATGGTGATGCCCGTGCCGCGCGAGAACTCCCAGGCCTTCTCCGCGTGCATCGTGTCGAGCGCCCACTGCTGCGAGCGCAGGGTGTCGTTGGGCTTCCAGCCGGGCGCGAAGCCCGCCTCCGCCTCGGCACCGAGGTCCGACGCGTGCACGACCCCGTCCACCTCGACGTAGCGCACGTCGGCGCGTGCGAGCAGTCGGCGACGGACCGCATCGAGGTCGCCCGAGGCGACCGGCACGACGACCGCGTCGAGCGCGTCGATGCTGCCACCCTTGGTCGCGGTGAGCGACCGCGAGCGGGTGACGCCGGACGAGCGCAGTCCAGCCCCCTGCTGTGCGGGGGTGGCGTCGGAGGTGAATCCGACGATCAGTCGCGGCATGGTCGCTGCGTGCACGGCAACGGGTGCGCTGAGCGCCCCGGCGACCGCCATCAGGACCACTGCCGCCGTGTGGGCTCGGCGCAGTGGGTTCGGCATCGTGCCGCGTGCATCGGTTGCCCGTTGCTATGGCTTGAGCACGAATTCCCATACGCTCGATAGTGACTGCCTACTGGCTTCCTTCACTCCCCATTCAGGGGATGTTCGGCCGCCACACACGGGATGCCGCGAGGCGTGTCGGACGGCGCTCCATCACGCCTGGACGCCGATTCGGCCCCGGAACACCACGAAGGCCCCCGACTGCGCGGGGGCCTTCATGAGTGGAGCTAGACGGGATCGAACCGACGACCTCCTCGCTGCCAGCGAGGCGCTCTCCCAGCTGAGCTATAGCCCCAAGGTGGAACGGCCGGAAGTGTATCAGGCCTGCGCGGCTCGCTGCGCGTCGGCGGTCGCCCCCACGCTCGGGCTGCCGGCGGCCTCGTCCTCGATCGTCTCCTGCGGGACCTGCCCCCAGAGCGATTCGAGCCGGTAGAACTGGCGCGCGTCGGGCGTGAACACGTGCATCACGACGTCGACGTAGTCGAGCAGCACCCAGCTGCCGTCCACGTCGGACTCGCGGCGGCGGGGCTTGCTGTGCCCCAGCTCGCGCATGCGCTCGACCACGTGCTCCGAGATGGCCTTGGTCTGGCGGGAGTTGGACCCGGTGCACACCACGAAGAAATCGGTGTAGCTGACGATGTCGCGCAGGTCGAGCAGGCGCACGTCCGTGGCGAGCTTCTCGATGGCGGTCGTCGCAAGGGTCCGTGCGAGCGCGGCGGTGTCCGTCGTCATATGCCTCCATCATACGGATGGTGGTGCCGACGCGCGTCGCCGCGCCTCGGCGGTACGGGGAACTTCTCCCCCCGCCGACCCAGCCGCGAACCTCCGATCGTCGCAGCGCCTGCGATCTGGCTCAGGATGGCCCGTACAGGCGCAGCACGTCGTCGACGATCGCGCCGGGTACCAGCTGCGCCACGGCAGGTCGGTCGCGGGTCGCCGCGACGGCCCGCACCTGGGTCGAGGAGATGGGGACGGAGGGCATGTCGACCACGCGCATCCCGGCGATGCCGCGCGTGGCGAGGTCCTCGAGCGCCGCCGCCAGCGTCGCGTCCCCGAGCTGGTCGGGGCGGCGCACCACGACCAGCCGCGCCAGCGCCAGCAGCTCCTCCCAGCGGTGCCACGACGTGAGGGTGGCGGCCTGGTCGGCGCCCACCACGAGTGACGCCTCCACGACGAGGTCGTCGTAGCCGAGCAGCGACGGCAGCTCGAGCACCTCCTCCACGGTGTCGATCATGTAGCCGGGCTCGCCGTGCTCACCGCGCTCGACCTCGGTGTCGGAGACCACCGCGTGCTCGACGTCCGCGAACGCGCGCACCGCCATCGTCAGCCGGGCACGCGCGGAGACCGTCGGCGCGGAGCGATGCGGCGGTACGCCGGAGGGGACGACGACGACGCGGTCGAGCCCGCACTCCGCGTGCACGGCGTCGACCACCGCGAGGTGGCCCAGGTGCGGCGGGTTCATCATGCTGCCGAACACGCCGAGCCGGTACGTGCCCTGCCGTACGGGAAGATCAGCGGATATGGCCGTCACCGTGCACCACGTACTTGGTGGTGGTCAGCTCCCGCAGCCCGATCGGGCCGCGCGCGTGGAGCTTGTTGGTGGAGATGCCGACCTCGGCGCCCATGCCGTACACGCCGCCGTCGGTGAACCGGGTCGAGGCGTTGACGTACACCGCCGCAGCGTCGACGCCGGCCACGAACTTCGCGGCGCTCGCGTCGTCCTCGGTGACGATCGCCTCGGTGTGCTTCGTGCCGTGCGCGTTGATGTGCGCGATCGCCTCGTCGACGCTCGCCACCGTGCCCACCGCGATCACCATGTCGAGGAACTCGATGTCGAACGCCTCCTCGTCGCTGCGCACCGTCACGCCGGCGTTCTCGAGGTGGGCGATCAGGTACGGCAGCAGGTCGTGCGCTCGCGCCTCGTGCACCAACAGCGTCTCGGCCGCGTTGCACACGCCCGGGCGATGGGTCTTGGAGTTGAGGACGATGTCGCGCGCCATGTCGTGCCCGGCGCTCTCGTCGACGAACACGTGGCAGTTGCCGCCGGCCGCAGCCAGGATCGGCACGCGCGCGTGCTCGTACAGGAACTTCTTGAGGCCCTCGCCGCCGCGCGGGATGACCAGGTCGACGCTCCCCTCCGTGGCGATCAGGTCGCGGAACGCGTCACGGTCCTCGGGCGGGAAGTTCCACACGGCGCGCCGGTCGAAGCCGTGCTCCTCCATCGCGCGCTCGAGGTGCTCGACGATGTGGCGGTTGGTCAGCAGCGCCTGGCGCGAGCCGCGCAGCACGATGCCGTTGCCGGTCTTGATGGCGATCGCCGCGGCATCCGCCGTCACGTTCGGGCGCGCCTCGTAGACCACGCAGACCACGCCGAACGGCACGCGCAGCTGCTGCAGCCGCAGGCCGTTGTCGAGCGTGCGGTCCTGGACGACCTCGCCGACGGGGTCGGGCAGGTCCGCCACCGACTCGACGGCGAGGGCCAGGTCCTCGAGCCGCGCCTCGTCGAGCGTGAGGCGGTCGAGCAGCGCCTCGGACACCCCGTCCTCGCGCGTGCGCGTGACGTCGTCGGCGTTGAACGAGATCAGCTCGGCCGCGTCCTCGCGCAGGTTGCGGGCGAAGGTGCGCAGCACGGCGTCGCGCTGCTCGCGCGTCGAGGCCCCGAGTGCGCGCGCAGCCTCGCGCACCTGTTCCACGTGGCGGATGTCGGTCGTTGTGCTCATGCGTCCAGACTACCCCCGGATCGCAGATCAGCCGCGGTCGTCGCCGGGGAGGTCCCAGTCGTGGGCCGCGGCCAGCTCGTCGGCGTCGGCGAGCGGGTCGGCGCCCCACCACAGCTCGAGTGGGATGCCGAAGGCCTCGACGGTGGTGCCGTTGCGGGCGCCCGCGGCCTTGAGGGCCCGCATCGCGCCGGTCTCCTCGAGGAAGTCGACGAGCCGCTCGCGCGCCTGGGCGTCGTGCTCTGCGCGCTCCGCGAGGGTGCGCATCGCCGGGTCGCCGACGATGCGGAACGTGTCGCGCTCCTTGAAGATGCGCCAGCGCCGCCGCTTGGGACGCGGTCGGAAGACGCGGTACTCCTCGAGCACGATCTCGGTGTGCCCCGAGCTGGGCACGACGTGCTCGCCGTACTCGTCGCTCGCGCGGAATAACGCAGTCAGGAAGTTCGGCAGGCCCTGGCCCGTCGCGCTCGACAGCTCGTGCACGCCGATGATCGGCCCGCGCTCGCCGGCGAGCTCGCCCATCACGCGGTGCAGCGTCTCGCGCACCGTCACGACGGTCTCGTCGTCGACGAGGTCGCGCTTGGCGAGCACGACGACCTGGGGCAGCTGCGCGATGCGCGGGTCGAAGCGCCACAGCTCGGTCTGGATGACCCGCACCCCGCGCGCGATCGATTCGGGGTCCTCCTCCGCATCCTCGAGGCTGACCACGTGCACCATGATCCGCGCGCGCTCGAAGTGGGCGAGGAACTCGTGCCCCATGCCGATGCCCTCGCTCGCCCCCTCCAGCAGCCCCGGCACGTCGACCACGACGACCTGCGACCCGTCCGGCCGCTCGATCGTGCCGAGCACCGGGGTGAGGGTGGTGAACGGGTAGTTGCCGACCTTGGGCTTGGCGTTGGAGATGACGCGCAGGAGCGAGCTCTTGCCGGCGTTGGGCAGGCCCGCGAGCGCGGCGTCGGCCATCAGCTTGAGCCGCATCTCCATGCGGAACTCGTCGCCGGGCAGGCCGATCTCGGCGAACGTCGGCGCGCGGCGCACGCTGCTGGTGAAGTGGGTGTTGCCGCGCCCGCCCTGGCCACCGCTGGCGACGATCGCCTCCTGGCCGGCGTGCATCAGGTCGCAGAGCTTTCGCCCGTCCTCGCCGTAGGCCTGCGTGCCGCGCGGCACGGGGATGACGCGGTCGTTGCCGTTGCGGCCGTGCTGCTTCTTGCGGCCGCCGGCGCCACCGGGCTCGGCGTCGTACACGAGGCGGCGACGCAGGTGCGCGAGATCGCGCCGAGACGTGTCGACGCGCAGGATGATGTTGCCGCCGTCACCGCCGTCGCCGCCGTCGACGCCGCCGCGCGGGACGTGTGCCTCGCGGCGCATGGACGCCGACCCGTCACCGCCTCGACCGGCGCGCAGCACGATCGTGACGCGATCGTAGAACAGGAGGAGTCAGCCTTCGGGTCGGTCGGACGTGGCGCGGAAGGTCAGGACGCTGCGGATTCGAGCACGTCGATGAAGCGGCCGCGGCGACCGCGGCGGAACTTCACGGTGCCCGTGACGCTCGCGAAGACGGTGTCGTCCTTGGCGAGCATCGTGCCCTCACCGGCCTGGAACTTCGTGCCGCGCTGGCGGACGAGGATGGTGCCGGAGTGGACGAGCTGCCCGTCGAAGCGCTTCACGCCGAGGCGCTGCGCGTTCGAGTCGCGACCGTTGCGGCTGGAGCCCTGACCCTTCTTATGTGCCATGTCGAAACTCTCCTAGATCCTGGTGCTGGTGTGGTCGAGCCGGGTTAGAGGCTCACGGAATCGCAGGTGACCTTCACCAGCGTGCGGCGGTAGCCGAGCATGCGCTTGCTCGATCGCGCTTCCTTCGGGCGGAACTTCATGGAGCGGTTGCCGCGGATGCGGACCGTGCCGGTCTTGGAGAGCTTGACGGTCGCCTTGGCGGCGTCGGCGCCGGTGACGACCTTGCTCCCGTCGGCGACGAGCAGGACGGTGGACGTCAGCTCCTGCGCCTCGGGCTGGTCGACCAGGAACCAGCGCCCGGGCTGGACACGGTGCTGCTTGCCGGCGACCTTGATGACTGCGTACATCGGGACAGTGCTCCTTCGAATCCTTCGACCGGGGATGGTACAGGGTTCGAGGGTC
>JAOPYS010000077.1 GCA_025964465.1 Thermoleophilia bacterium | reverse complement strand
CTCACGTCCACGTCGGGGGGCGTGAGCAGGAAGACCTTGTCGGCGATGCGCTGCATCGAGCCGTCGAGGCCGTAGGTGAGCCCGCTGCCGAAGTCGATGATCCGCTTGGCGAGGTCCGAATCGGTGGACTGCAGGTTGACGATCACGGGGTTGCCGCGCTTGAGCTGGTCGGCGATGCCCTGCGCGTCGTTGAACGTGCGCGGCGGCACGACGCCGACGCCGGCCACGTTCTGCGAGGGGAGACCGGCGCGCGACCGGGGGCCACCGGCAGCGGGGCGTCGCGGCGCCGTGCGGGCGCGTGACGGCGGCGCCTCGGCCTCGTCGAACTCGTCGGCGGGGTGCGCCGTGCGACCGGCGCGACCGCGTGGCGGGCGGGCGCTGGACCGGGCCGGCGGCTCCTCCGCGTACTCCGTCGACTCGTCCTCGTACGCCTCCTCGGCAATGCCGAAGTAGACGAGCATTCGATCCCAGTAGTCGCGTGCGCCCATGTCAGTCCCTCCCTTCCCCGTCCGCGTACAGTATCCTGCCCAGTCGGACGTGGGTCGCGCCCTCGGCCACGGCGACCTCGAAGTCCTGACTCGTCCCCATGCTCAGCGAGGCGAGCGGATGGCGGCCCGCCACGTTCGCCGCGAGGGTGTCGCGGAGCCCCCGAAGGCGCGCGAACGCCGGCCGCGACGCCTCCGGGTCGGTCGCGAACGCCGGCATCGCCATCAGCCCCTCCACGCGCAGCTCGTCGGGCAGCGCGGCCAGGAACCGCTCCACCCCCTCCGGCTCGATCCCGTCCTTGGCCGGGTCGCCGTCGACGTTGACCTGCACGAAGAGCTGCGGCCGCGCCGCCCCCGCCGCCAGGCGCGCCGCCGCGCTCGCCGTGCACAGGGTGTGGATCGCATCGACCTCGGCGGCGACCGCCGCCGCCTGCCGCGACTGCAGCCGCCCGATGAAGTGCCAGCGCACCCCGTCGGGCACGACGCCCGACGCGCGCTTGGCCGCCAGCCCGTCCAGGCGGTTCTCGGCGACGTCCTCGACCCCGGCAACGACCAGGGCCGCGCTCGCGGGGCCGTCCAGGTACTTGGTGGCGGCGAGCACCCGAACGTCCGTGCCCGCGCGACCCGACCGCCTCGCGGCGGCGTCGATGCGCTCGCGGACGGCGCCCACGGCGCGCACCATGGCCGCTGCGTCGAGGATCGATGTTCGCTCGTCCGTCACGCGTGGCACAGTACCCGCATGGCCCACGTCGAGATCTACTCCACCATGACCTGTCCCTCGTGCATCCGCGCCAAGCGCATGTTCGCCGCCAAGGGCGTCGAGTTCGAGGAGATCGACGTCAGCTGGGACCGCAGCGCGATGGTCGAACGCGCCGACGGCCGCGGGACGGTGCCGCAGATCTTCATCGACGACGAGGGCATCGGCGGGTTCGACGACCTGGCCAAGCTCGAGCGCGAGGGCAAGCTCAACCCCATGCTCGGCCTGGCTGATGACCGGTAGCGCGGGCGTGACCGGATGATCCAGCTCGCCCACGTCGCCACGGGTGCACTCGCCGGTCGCAACCGGTCCGGGCTGCGCGACGCCTTCATCGCGGGGATGCTCACGCACGCCGCGATGGACGTCATCCCGCACGGCGAGGTGCACGACGACGAGTACGAGCTGCTCTCCGGCGCTGCGGGCGTGATCGCGATCGCCGCGCGCCACGGCTGGAGGTCGCCCATCACGATGGGCGCGATCGGTGCGATCGTCCCCGACATGGAGCACCTGCCCCAGAAGTTCGGGATCTTCCAGCCGACGCTCTTCCCCACCCACCGCATCAAGTGGCTGCACGGGTGGGAGACCAAGCCGCTCGCCATTCCCGCGTGGGTGCAGGCCGTCGTCGGTGGCGCCGTCATCGGCGCGTTCGCCATGACGCGCGGCCGCGCGCGCGCCGGCGCCGCCGACCGCGCCTGACGCACGGCGCGCGTCATCCGGCTCGTCGCTCAGCATCTCCGTACGAACGTGACCGGATCGGGCACATCCGTGCGGAAGTTCGAACCGAGCTGGCCGACCCCGCGGGAGTTCCGCACGGAGGCGACCGGTCAGGGCAGTTCTGTGCGGAAGTTCGAGCCGGACCGCCCGCGCGGGCACGCGCAGCTCGCCGCTCGCCGCCGATTCGCGCTACTTGTCGCCGCCGCGGTGCGTGAGCCAGACCGCGCCGGCCGCGAGCGCACCGACGCCCACCAGCGCGGGGACCGCCCACTTGGCGTGGCTCATGATGCCCGTGCCGCCGGGGTTGCCGATCGCACCCGCCATGGCCTCGCCGCCGAGTGCGAAGTCGGCCGCGCCGCCGGCAGCCGCGCCGCCCGCAGCCGCATCCACCGCGCCCGCGGCGCCGCCGGGCCGCAGGATGTCGAGTTCCTCGAGCCCGCGCCGCAGCTGGGCGATGCCGTCCTTGTCGCGCACCACGACGCCCAGCTCACGTGACAGCCGGCCGTTGGAGCCGCCACCCGTCAGCGACCGCTTGGTCATGTGCGCGGTGCCGAAGTACGCCGCCGCGTCGTCCTGGATCACGACGTTGCCGTGGAACTTCGGCGGCTTGGTGACCGTCACCTTCACGCCGCGCGCCTCGGCCGCCTTCACCTTCTCCATGAGCACGGGGCTCTCGTAGCGCTTGGTGGCGATGAACAGCGAGGACTTGGCGTTGTCCAACATGCCGAACACCTCGTCGGACAGGTGCGACACGCCGCTGCGCGGGTCGTTGACCACGATGCCGAACCCGCGCGCCTTCGTCGCCGCCGCGCGCATCGCATCGACGTCGTCGTCCGCCGTGGCGATGATCAGGTCGTCGAGGGCGCGTGCCGCGTCACCGTCGAACAGCGCCGTCAGCTCGCCGCGCTTGGCCGTGGCATCGACGATCGCACCCGTGGTGATCAGCCCGCGGGACCGATCGGCGACGAACGACTTGCCGTGGTTCTTGTACGGGAACTCCTTGTATGACGCGATCCGCACCGGGTGCCCGCCGAACTCCCCGGTGACCACCCCCACGTGCTCGGGGTCGGTGAGGAAGGTGCCGTCGACCCCGCGCGCCGCGCTGTTGACCACCGCGCTCTTGACCTTGCCCGCGCTGAACGTGAACAGGTCGCCGGTGAGGCGCTCCTGGGCGCCGTCCGCGATGCCCTGCATCTGCTGGAGCGACTGTGGACCACCCGCGATGATCCTGAGGTTGCCGAGTGCCTGTGTCATGTCAAATCCCCCACATCCGCTTGAACCCGGCCCGGAAGCCGTGCTGCCCCTTGTCTGCCTTGCGTGCTGCCTTCTCCGCCGCCCGCGCGTCCGCCTCGGCCGCCGCGGCGCGTCGTGCCGACGCCTTCGACGGGCCGGTCGGCAGGTTCGAGAACTTCAGGCCGTCCTCCGCCCGCTTGGCGGCGACCCCGTCGCGAAGCTCCTTCAGGCGCGTGCCCGTCCCCGCGGCCAGCTCCTCCTTCATCTCCGCGAGCTTCGCTTCGTCCTCTGGCGGGACGGGTTCCTTCGCGAGCTGCAGCTTGCCGATCTTGTCGTCGAGCCGGCGCATCGGCCCGTACTCCGCATCGAGCTTCACCGACTTGGAGAATTCCTCGGCCGTGAAGCGCGGCATGCCGATCTCGTCGAGCCGTGCCAGCATCCCCTGCGCCAACTTCGCGTCGTGCTGCACGATGCCGAGCTCGCGTGACTGGCGGTAGGCGTAGCGCATGTCACCCAGCGACCGCGACGACATGTGCGCCGTGCCGAAGTACACCGAGTTGTCGGCGACGACCAGGTTGCCGTGCATGCCCATGGAGCGGATGTCCGTGAAGGCGACGTCGACCCCGCGCGCCGCGGCGTCGGCCACGCGCTTCTTCATCCGCGTGTCGTCCATGATCTTCGTGGAGACCACGACCCGGTGCTCGGCGGTGCGGACCATGTCGAAGAGGGGGTCGGTCAGGAAGGTCGAGCCGCTGCGTGCGTCGTTGTAGAGGATGCCGAACGACGCCGCGTGCTTGGCCGCGTCGCGCATC
>JAOPYS010000068.1 GCA_025964465.1 Thermoleophilia bacterium | reverse complement strand
TCGAACCTCCGGCCCCGCGCCGCCCGCTGGAGCTGCGGGCCGCGCTGCTCGACGGCGTCCCGGGCTGGGCGGGCGCCTGCCAGCCGACCCCGTCGGCTTGACCCCACCAGTAGGTATGCGCAGAATCACGACCGCGTAGCGGGTCCACTGCCGCGCACGACCGCCGGAGACCTCCCATGGACCGCCTCACCCGTTCCGTCATCGCCCACCGCAGGATCGTCATCGCGACATGGGTCCTGCTCGCGGTGTTCGGCATGTTCGCGTCGAGCAAGGTCGCCGACCGCTTCTCGCAGGACTTCTCCATCCCCGGACACTCGGCCTACGAGGCCAACCAGCGCGCGTTCCAGCGCTTCGGCACCGGCAAGCAGTACCCCGTGCAGCTCGTCTACCACTCCGAGGGTGACATCCGCCAGGACCAGGGCGTCGCCGCCTCCATCGAGGCGATCCGCTCGGCCGTGAAGGGGTCACGCGTGGCGTCGTACTACACGACGCAGACCGACTACTTCGTCTCGAAGGACGGCCACACGACGTACGCGACGCTGTACGACCCGGGCCCGGCCAACTTCGCCGGCGACCTGAACCTGCCCGAGGTCCGGTCCGTGCTCAAGAAGACGACGCCCGACGGGGTCGACGCGCACCTCACGGGGTTCCAGCCGATCATCGAATCGCAGGGCGGGGAGAGCGGCGACACCGGCATCCTCGCGGACGTCATCATCGGCGGCATCGGCGCGCTCGTCATCCTGCTCGTCATCTTCGGCACGCTGCCGGCGGTGCTCATGCCGCTCATGGTCGCCATCGCCTCGATCCTGACCACCTACGCCGCGGTGTGGGGCCTCACGTACCTGACCGACGTGTCGGTGATCGTGCAGTTCCTGATCGGCCTCGTCGGGCTGGGCATCGGCATCGACTACGCCCTGCTCGTGATCTTCCGCTACCGCGAGGAGCTGGGGCGCGGCGACGACCCGCACGAGGCCCTCGTGGAGACCATGCGGCACGCCGGCCACTCGGTGATCGTGTCGGGCTCGACCGTCGGCATCGGCCTCGTCAGCCTGCTCATCATCCCCGTGCCGTTCATCCGCGCGATCGGCCTCGGTGGCCTGCTCATCCCCGTCATCTCGGTGCTCGCCGCCATCACCCTGCTGCCCGCGGTGCTGTCGCTGCTGGGCGCGAAGATCAACCGCCTGCGCATCCCGGTGCTGTGGCGCCTCGCCAACCTCGACGACCACCACGGCGGCCGCGCCTGGCCGGCCTGGGCGCGCTTCGTCACCCGCCGCCCCGTCCCCGTGTTCCTCGTGGGCGCCATCATCGTCGGCGTGATCGTGTTCCCGGCGTTCGACATGAACCCGGCCAACTCGGCGATCGCCAACGAGCCGGCCTCCGGCGCGCCGGCCAAGGGCCGCGCGCTCCTCAAGGAGGGCGGGTTCGGCGAGGGCGTGTTCGAGCCGCTCGAGCTCGTCGTCGAGCACGGCCCCTCCAGCGCGGACATGGATCGGATCACGTCCGCGGTGCAGAAGGTGGACGGCGTCGTCGGCGTGACCGCCCCGGACGAGTGGACCAAGGGTGACATGCGCATCGTGCAGGTGCAGCAGCGTCCCGACGCGGCGGTGGCAGCCACGACGGACATCATCGACGAGATCCGCGACGACGTCCTGCCGAAGGTGCGCCCGAAGCTCGCGGGTGACACGAAGGTCACGCTCGCCGGCGCGCCGGCAGAGGACCGCGACTTCATCAGCGCCGTCTACGACAACTTCCCGCTCATGATGGCGTTCGTCATCCTGCTGACGTTCATCCTCCTGGCGCGGGCGCTGCGCTCGATCGTGCTCCCGCTCAAGGCGGTGATCCTCAACCTGGTGTCGCTCGGCGCGGCCTACGGCGTGATCACCTTCGTGTTCCAGCAGGGGCACTTCTCCAATGCGATCTGGGGCTTCGAGGCGACGGGCTCGATCGTCTCGTGGATCCCGCTCATGATCTTCGCGTTCCTGTTCGGCATCTCGATGGACTACGAGGTGTTCATGCTCACCCGCATCCGCGAGGCCTATGACGACGGCCACGACACGCCCGAGGCGGTGCAGATCGGCCTGTCGCGCACCGGCAAGCTCGTGACGAGCGGCGCGGCGATCCTCATGTTCACGTTCATCGTGCTGTCGACGGCCCCCGGCCCCGACTTCAAGGAGTTCGCGATCGGCCTCGCCGCCGGCATCGTGATCGACGCCACGCTCATCCGCGTGCTGCTGGTGCCGGCGGCCGTGAAGCTGCTGGGGCGCTCCAACTGGTGGTTCCCGGAGTGGGCGCGCAAGGCGCTGCTGCTCAAGCCGCTGCCGCCGCGCCCGACCTCGCCGCCCGTCGGCGAGCTCGACCCGCGTGCGGAGCGCCCGCTGGCCGGCGCGTCGCACTGACGCCCGCGCCGCGGCTCAGCCGAGCCGGCGCTCCATGACGAAGTGCGGGCCGACGGTGGGGATGTCGAACTCCTCGCCGAGCACGGTCCACCCCTCGGCCTCGTAGAACGCCACCGCGCCGACGCGCGCGTTGCACCACATCAGGGTCGCGCCGTGCTCGCGTGCGTGCTCCA
>JAOPYS010000066.1 GCA_025964465.1 Thermoleophilia bacterium | reverse complement strand
GAACGTCGCGGTGCTCAGGCTGTTGCCGCCGACCCACGTCGAGCCGCCGATGGCGCGCATCGTGTCGGTGAACGTGTGCACGGCGAGCGCGGTCCACGTCGCCCCCGAGTCGTCGGAGTCGTAATCGCGGAATTGGTAGCCCAGCGCCCAGCTGCCCATCGCCACGATGCGCCCGCTCGCCGACCGGTCGAGCAGCGACATGTTCCCGGTGGCTGCGGGGATCGTCGTCACGGGGATGGTCGCGATGACGGACGAGGTCCACGTGGCACCGCCGTCGGTCGTGGTGTAGGCCGTGGCGGTCTTCGACAGCTGGTCGGCGGCGGTCGTGGTGAGGACCGCCACGGCGTTCGTGGTGCCCCAGCCCACCACGTTGGTGAAGCCGACGGGCGCTCCCGGCACGAGGACGGAGGTCCACGTGGCGCCGCGGTCGGTGCTGCGCAGCAGGCGGCCCGCCGAGGCAGTGGTGGCCCAGACCACGTCGGTGCCGGCGGGCGTGGAGATCCGGCCGCCGATGGACTGGGGCGTGGTGATGGTCGTCCAGCTGGCGCCGGTGTCGGTCGAGCGGCACACCTTGGTGCCGTTGATGGTGAGCAGCTCGGTCGCCGACCACACGGCGACGTGGTTGATGGCGCCGCTCATCGAGGCGCACGCCGTCACGTCGGTCCACGTGGTGCCGCCGTCCACCGTGTGCCGCAGCGGCGTCGGGTCGCTCGCGTTGACCCGGTTGCCGCCGACCCAGATGTCGTTGGCATCCACGGCATCGACGGCCCGGTACAGCGGTACGCCGCTGCGGGTCGCCAGCGTCGGCTGCACCTGCGTCATGGCGGCCCCGTCACGGTCCCGCTGGTACATGGTCAGCCGGGCGGGGGCGTTGGCGCCGAACTGGATGTGACACGGCGACGCGGTCGTGGTGGTCGTCGTCGTCGCGAGCGAGCCGAAGGCCAGCGCGGACGGGGTCGAACATCCGGAGATGTCCAGCGACGTCGACGTCGGCACGGTTGCGGAGACGACGGTTCCGGAGGTCGCGCCACTGCTGACGCCGGCCAGCGCGAGCAGCACCGCGAGCGCGAACGCGAGCCCACACGCGTACGGCCACGCGCGCGTGGGGGAGACAGTGGGCCGAGACCGCATGGTTCGGCTATCGACCAACGCATCCCCGGGCTTGATGTCCTGTCCGACACGACGTGGCGATTTGGTGAGACCTGACCGTGTCCGGCCCCGATAGGCGGGCAGGACCAGGGGGGTCATCCGTGCAGGCATCGTCACTGCCAATTCGTCAGCTCAGCGAGGTGCTGCCCGCACCCGCGCTCGAACTCGTGGGCGACATCACCGCGCGGCTTCGCGACCCCGCGAAGTTGGGCGAGCACATGGAGCAGCTCGTGCCCACCGGGCCCGTGGAAGCCGCCGAGCTCGACCTGCTGCGCGGGCTCCAGCGTGTCCGCACGCCGCTCGCGACCGAGTGGGCCGAGGCGGTCGACAAGTACGGCGCCGGCGTCCACCGCGGCGCGACGGTCGACGACGTGTCGTTCGTTGCCGACCAGCCGACGGTCTGGCAGCGCTTCGCGGCCGATGCCGACCGGCGCGGAGCCGCCTTGCTGCCGCACATGCACGGTGTTTCGGCGTCGGAATTGCTGGAGCGCGTGAGCCGGGTCTCGGACGGTTCGTGGATGGCCGTGAAGGGCGCCGTCGACCGGCCACGCCCCTACGTCGTCGCGAGCGACCTGCACCCGGACGGCATCGCTCCGGACAACGCCTCGTGGGTCAGCGGCCACAGTGCCCAGGCGTTCACGTCCAGGGCCGTGATGAACTACGTGGAACCGGCCAACGGCGAGGTGCACCACGTGGCCGCGTCGCAGGTGCCGATCTCGCGGATGGTCGCGGGGCGCCACTTCCCGACGGACGTGCTCGGCGGCGCCTACATGGGTGACGGTGTCGCCAACGACGCGATCGCCGCGGTGGTGGGCGGCGCCGACGACGCAGCGCTGCGGGTGATCGCCGATCGTTGGTCGGACCGGATGGTCACCGCGTATCGCCAGCTGCGGCCGGACGCGCACCCCGCGAGCTCCTGAAGCACGTCCCTCCACGAGAAAACCCCCGCGCGAGCGGGGGTTTCCGTGAGGTACTCCGTACGGGATTTGAACCCGTGCTACCGCCGTGAGAGGGCGGCGTCCTAGGCCACTAGACGAACGGAGCGCACCGGGGGACTGTAACGGACGGGACCGGGCCGGCGCAACAGCCTCGCGAGCGCCGGCCCGGAAGGGCCGCGACACGGCGTGCGCGGAAGGGTGCGTTGCCCCCGTCCGCGCAAACCGGCAGAATGGCTCCCATGTCGCATGACGCACGATTTCCCGATTCGCCCGAGGCCCCGGACCAGCGCACCGATCGCGCGCTGGCGGCGCTGCAGTACGAGGAGCGCGCAGGGCTCGGGTTCCGCCGTCGCGAGCGCGGCACGCCCGGCGACCCGTACGCCGAGCCGGAGCGATTCCAGGTCGACCGCGAGCCCACGTCGGGCGAGCTGTGGGCCGGGCTGATCGCCGGCATCGGCGCGGTGCTGGGCGTCGCGGCCGTCTTCTACAAGCCGCTCCTGCTGGGCACCGTCGCCGTCATCTTCACCATCATCGGTTCGATGGGCGACGGCCAGGCCGCGCGCATCGCCCGCGTCGGCATCATCTGCGCGGGCCTCGGCACCGTGATCGGCATGTCGTTCGCGATCTTCGTGACACACAAGGCGATCTGGTAGCACCCGCCGTGCGCCCCCCCGGGCGGGGGACGCAGGCGGTTGCGAGGGACGCCGTGCGTCAGGCGGCGACGCCCTGGGTCGTCAGCTGGCCGAGCAGGCCGTTGAGCAGGTCCACCGCGCGCTGCGTGTCGCGCAGGGCGCCGGGCTGGTCGACGCCGTTGAAGCGACCGTCCGGGCTCGGCTTCTTGGCGAGCTGCCAGTTGGCGTCCTCGAGCGAGGCGTCCGCGGTTCGCAGGGTGGAGACGACGCTCGCAGTGTTGTTGGCGTCGAACTGCGTCTCGAGCCGGGCCTGCGCGGCCATGTTGGTCTTGTAGGCCTTGATGCGCAGTTCCTTCGTGGACTCGTCACCGTGGTCGTCGGCGGGCACCTGGCCGACGAGGCCCGCGGCGGCGGTCGCGAGGCGGGCTGCCTCGGTGACGTCCTCGACGAGCGTGCGGCCACCGGGGTTGGTGGGCGGCTGCGTCGGCGGCACCGGCGGGTTGGTGGGCGGATTGGTCGGCGGCTGGGTCGGCGGCACCGGCGGCTGCGGGCGCGACGGCGTGACGGCCTGCAGGCGACCGTTCACGAACGCCCACGTGGCGCCGACGATGGCCTCGACGCCGGAGCGCGGGTCGATCTCGACGTGGCCGGTGCGGGCGCTGTCGTCACGGCCGCCCCAGCGGTCGGCGGACTTGGAGACGAAGCCGAACTTCGGGTGCGCGTCGTCCTCGAGCGGCGTCAGCTCCACGCCCTCGTAGCCGGCGGCGTGCGTGCCGCGCCACACGGGCTGCACGAGCTCGTGCGTCTGCAGGTGGCCGCCCTCCTGGACGACGGCGTAGGCCGCACCCGACTGCTGCGACAGGCCGGCCGCGCCGCGGACGGCGTCGCCGAGCGAGCTGAACCCTTCGGTCGGACCGTTCGCGTTGCTCACGAAGATCGGCTCGTCCTGATGCCACTTGGCGGTCAGGGTGCCGGCGCGGACGAGGCCGGCTGGGTTGCGGGACATGGAGGCTGAGGAGGCGGAGGAGAGAAGCATGGGCCGATCGTCGCGGCTCGCACCCTGACCCGTACATGCTTCGAACGGAATCGCGGCCCGCGCGGGCCGCCGCCGTGGCCCGCCTCGCCGGGACGGGTGTCAGTCGCCGTGGACCTCGATCGCGCCTTCCAGCTCCTTCCAGCGCGCCGCGAGGTCGCGGGCGAGCTTGGCGTGGCGCTCGAGGCACTCGGCGCTCTTGCCGGCGTCGGTGTAGACGTCCGGGTCGAGCATCTGCTGGTCGATCGCCGCGATGTCGGCGTCGAGGCGCTCGATCTCCGCCTCGATCGTCGCGGGCCGACGCACCTTGGGTGACCCGTCGCGGTTGGTCGCGCGGCGCTTCACGGTGCGCTCGCGGGCCGGGGCGGCCGCGGCCGCGGGTGCTGCGACCGCCGGCGTCGTCGGTG
>JAOPYS010000458.1 GCA_025964465.1 Thermoleophilia bacterium | reverse complement strand
GGATGATGCTCGGGTACGTGTCGCACGGCAGCGGCGGAGACGTCGCCAGCTCGCTGCCCGCCCTGTGCACGCGCGACCAGCAGGACGAGCGCAGCTGCGCCCACGTGGTCGGCCACCTCATCGCGCGTGAGGCCGGGCAGGCGCACGCCGAGCGCAGCATCGCCGACGGCTGCATCGCGACGACCGTCGCGAAGGACACCGCCGCGACCGCGCCGGTCACGAAGGCGGACGAGACCGAGTGCATCCGCGGCGGCTACATGGAGATCGCGCTGACCGCGCAGCAGCCGCCGCTCGACACGTGGCGCCGCCGCTGCGAACACTCGCCCGCGCGTGGGCGCGAGGAGTGCTTCGCCTGGCTGCCGCCGCTCGCCTCGTACCGCCAGCTGTCGCAACACGAGGCGGCGGGCCAGTGCGATGACGAGCGTCGCGGGTCGACGCTGCACCTTGCGTGCGTCGCAGGGGTATCGCGCGTGCTCACCGGGTCTTCCCCCTGCGCATCGTTCGAGGACGAGGCAGACCGCAGTGCGTGCGCCGAACGCCGCGGTTCCTGAGATTCACTTCTGGTAGCTTCGCGCCGCCGTCCGTCCCGGGGAGATCTCCATGCTCACGTCCGTCGCGCGCTCACGCCGCACCTCCATCCTCGTCGCTGCCGCATCGGCGCTCGTCGCCTCGTGCGTCGTGGCGCTCGTGCTCTGGCACGCCGGCTCGTCTGGCGCCTCCCCTGACTTGTCAGCGTGGAATGGAGCTCCTACGATCGTGACCACGTGGGAAGGGGACGTGTCCACGGATTGGCAGACCGCGGGGAACTGGACGTCCGGCGTTCCAAACGGCGGGCAGTACCAAGCTGTCATTCCGGGCGAGACGACATCCGGCGCCGACGTCGTCATCACGAACATACCGTCCTCGACCATCAACCGATTGACCGTGGCGGATGCCGGCGCGGTCATTAATGCTGCGCAGCACCTCACCGGCGCGACGCCGAACTCGACTCTGACTTTGGCGTTCTTCAACGTCGCGCCTCAGCTGACGTTGACCGGGGGCGCGTACGATCTTGTGAGCTTCAGCATCGCGGGCGGGGGCGCCAGCGCGACATTCAACCCGTCGACGGGCGCCGCCGCCGCGACACCCGATTTCACCGGTGGATCCCTGACTACCAGTGCGTCGGTTCCGTTGACCGTCAACGGTGGCGGCTTCACGGTCCATGACACGACGGTCTCGCTGAACGGGGGCATCTCGGGCGCGACGTTCGTGAAGGGTGAGGGCTCGGTCGACCTGCACCAGGGTGCGGTCACCGGTGCGTTCCACTCGGAGAACGACGTCACCGTCACGATTTCGGATGTCGGAGACGTCTCCTTCGATTCGCTCGCGACCTTCGACGATTCGACGACGATCGGCCGGTCCTCGGTCAGCACGACCGTCATCGGCGGCGGCGTCGTCAACAATGGCGCCCTGACGCTGGTGGGGCCGGCCCAGCTCGTGACGATGAACGTGGTGAGCGTCGTGAACAACGCAGGCGCGACGCTCGTCTCCGACGCCGGCTCCGGCGCCACGGCGACGATTCAGCAGCCCCTCACGAACAACGGGACCGTCGACGTGGAGAGCGGCACGCTCGCGGCCTCGCAGACCTTCACCGCCGGCTCGGCAAGCACACTGGTCACCCACCTGCTCGGTTCGGGCGGCGTCGCCGGAACCGACTTCACGCGCCTCACGGTCACCGGCGCGACCACGCTCGCCGGGACCTTGTCGGTCCAGCGTCCTGACACCTTCCTGCCGGCAGCCGGGAGCACGTTCCGCGTCGCGACCTTCTCGACCCCGCCCACCGGCGCCTTCACGGGTGTCGAGCAGAGCGGCCTCAACGACGGTGGCTACGTGACGCAGGCGACGGATGCGACAGGCGTGACGGTGACGGAGCACCAGGCGGCGACCGCGGTGACGGCCGGCCCGACGTACCCCGGCTCGAGCTTCACGTTCACGGGCACGGGCTACGGCGCGTCCGAGACGGTGCATGTCGTGTTAGCGTTCTCCGGGCCGAACAGCGCCGGCATCATCAGCGAACAGAGCGTCACGGCGCTCGCAGATGGGTCCTTCACTGCGACCGTCGCGGTGCCCGGATCCTCCGTCGCCTCCGACTCGGCGAACCACTACTTCATCAGCGCGGGTGGCCAGACGTCCGGCGCGTTCGTTCGACGCGACTTCACCGTCACCGGCAAGCCCGCAGTGGGGCCGCCGGTCACGCTCGTCGACACCGACGGTGACGGCCTCGTCGACGGGTCCGACTGCGCGCCCTCCGACGCGAAGCGCCCGGCGCGCGGCGCGGGTGTCGTCGACGCGGACTGCAACGGCGTCGACGACGCGGTGCAGCCGATCACGGGGACCGGCACCGCAGGCAAGGACACCTTCACGGGACGCGGCGGCAACGACACCTACAACGGTGGCGCGGGCAACGACCGCGAGTTCGGCGCCGGCGGCAACGACCGCCTGCTGGGCGGCGCGGGCAACGACGCGCTGTACGGCGGTCCCGGCCTCGACACGCTGCTCGGGGGCATCGGCAACGACGTCATCTTCGGCGGCGACGGCAACGACACCATCGTGGGCGAGGCGGGCAACGACAAGCTCGCCGGCGAAGCGGGCAACGATGTCGTCAACGGCGGCGCCGGCAACGACGTGGTCAACGGCGGAGCGGGCACCGACCGCCTGCTCGGCGGCACCGGCAACGACGTCGTGAACGCGCTCGACCGCCAGGTCGACACGATCGTGTGCGGCACGGGGATCGATCGCGTCATCGCCAACAAGGCCGACAAGGTCGCAGCCGACTGCGAGCACGTCACGCGTCGCTGAACCGCGCCGCGTCGACATCGTCCGACCATCCTCCGATTCGCGGAAGAGTCGGTCGAAAGGTGTCGGTACGCTCCACATCCTCGGCGGGGTAGCTCGATATTCAAGCGAACCGGGGGTACGGTCCTGCTCCATACGCATTCCGGCGCGCACTCGCGCCGGAGACGAGGAGGATCCGTGTTCCATCACAGCAGCGAGCTGGCCTACACCGTCCGTGTCGACAAGCCCAACCCCGTGTTCGCCCGCCTGCTCCAGCAGGCGATCGGAGGCCCCGAGGGCGAGATCCGGGTCATGATGCAGTACCTGTTCCAGGGGTTCGGCGCCCGCGGCCCCAAGAAGTACCGTGACCTGCTCATGTCCACGGCGACGGAGGAGCTCGGCCACATCGAGCTGCTCGCGACCGCCGTGGCGATGAACCTCGAGGGGCTGCCCGGCGAGAAGGCGGAGGACCTCGTGACGAACCCGCTGGTCGCGGCTCGCATGGGCGGCATGGAGCCCCGCCACTTCCTCTCGAGCGCGATGACGGCGATGCCCTCGGACGCCAACGGCGTGCCGTTCAACGCTGCCTGCATCGACGTCGGCGGCAATCTGGCCTCGAACCTCATGGCCAACGCCGGAGCCGAGGCGGTCGGTCGGTCGCTGGCCGCGCGCCTGCTCGAGGCGACCGACGACCCGGGCATGAAGGACCTGCTCCGCTACCTGATCGCTCGCGACACGATGCACCAGAACCAGTGGCTCGCCGCGCTCGAGGAGCTCGGCCCCGACGCGTTGCCCGCCCCGAACGGCGTGGCCGACGACGAGGACCACAACCAGTGGTCGTACGCCTTCATCAACCACACCGACTCGCCGGTCGACCCGTCGGCGCGCTGGGCGTCCGGCCCGTCGATCGACGGCAAGGGCGAGTTCAGCGTGGTCGATCCTGCCCCGGCATTGGGGCAGCCCGCCGAGCTCATGCCCATCCCGGGCTCGTTCGCCCCGGGCACGGAAGCCGCCCGCGACGAGTACGAGGAGGGCGGCGTGATGTCCAAGGTCGGCGACGCCGTGAAGAGCGCCGTCGGTTCCGACTGACACGAACCACCGAACCACCCGGTCCACCGGCCGTGCGGGGCGCTCCGGCGCTCCGCACGGTCATGCGGGAGCGGCCCGCACCGCGACACGACCAGAGAGCCGAGGGGCCTGATGACGACCGAATTCCGCAGTGATTGGCCGACCGGCGCTCCGCACGGGACGGTCGGGGTCGAGGAGGAGTTCCACCTCGTCGACCCGGTCTCGGGTGCCAACCTCGCCGGGATCGAGGACGTGCTCCAGTGCGGCTGCGCGGTCGCGGAGCGCGAGATCGTCCAGCAGATCGCCGAGACCGCCACCCCCGTGTGCGAGACCGGCGACGACCTGCTCCGCCACA
>JAOPYS010000447.1 GCA_025964465.1 Thermoleophilia bacterium | reverse complement strand
CAGTTGGTAGAGCCCTCGGTTGTGGTCCGAGTGGTCGCGGGTTCGAGTCCCGTCAGCCACCCTCCTTCGCGTCCGGCGCACATGCGAACATGTGTTCGTGTTCATCGTCGCGACATGCGCACAGTGTGGCGCTGAGATCCGGCGCGAGCAGGACTGGAAGCCTGCGGCCTCAGGCCGCGCGTTCTGCAACCGCTCCTGTTCGGTGAGCTACCAGAACCGCGTCGCACCCAAGCGGAAACGGATCGTTCGACGTAAGCGGTGCGAGTGGTGCGACGAGGAGTTCACCATCAACCAGCGTGGGCTGAAGGGGCTGTCGCGACGTCACTGCTCCCGGGAGTGCGCGGTGGAATCGCGGGAGATCCCGCTCACCTGGGACGGGGTCAGCTCGACCAAGGGGCGCCTCCTCGATCGGAGCAAGGGATATTTCCTCGTCCTCGCTCCGGAGCATCCGCGCGCGAACAACAAGGGATTCGTCTACGAGCACCGGCTCGTCGCGGAGGAGATGCTCGGCCGGCGCCTGACGAGCAAGGAGCACGTGCACCACCGCAACGGCAAGCGGTGGGACAACCGTCCCGAGAACCTCGAGGTGATGTCGGCGAGCGATCACGCGAAGCTCGGCGGACAACGTCCTGAGGATCTTGTAATCTGAGGTGGACGCGAGAGTAGCTCAGTTGGTAGAGCGACAGCCTTCCAAGCTGTAGGTCGCGGGTTCGAGGCCCGTCTCTCGCTCTGACGATACGCGAACCTCAGTAATCTGTTGCAGTTGGAGCGCCGAGCGCGCACGTGGCGCGATCGCGCCCTGCGATACTTCTCGGGATGCAGCGCACGCCCGAGCAGCGAGCCGCCCACGCGAACTGGATGCGCCTCGTCGCAGCCGGTGACGCCGCCGCGTTCGAGACGCTGTACGACGAGTTCGCCGACCTCGTCTTCTCGCTGGCCATGAGCATGCTGCGCGACCGCGGGCGCGCGGAGGACGCCGCCCAGGACGTGTGGGTGAAGGTCTGGAACGCCGCGGGCTCCTTCGACCCGGAGCGTGCCTCGGTCGCGACGTGGCTGACCACGCTCGCGCACCGGCACCTGATCGACCTGCTCCGGCGCGCCAAGGTGCGCATCGCCGACCGGTCGGGCGCCGAGCCGGGCGACGAGGTCGCAGCCCGCATGTCCAACGACGAGGACATCGCCGAGCAGGCGATCGACATCGCGTACTCCGCCGACGTGCGTTCGGCGATGGCGGAACTCTCCGGGGACCAGCGCCGTTCCCTCGAGCTCGCGTACTTCGGCGGGTACTCGCAGAGCGAGATCGCAGGCATCCTCGGCAAACCGCTGGGTACCGTCAAGACGTACATGTTCCAAGGGATGCGTCGACTTCGGGAGATCCTCGGAGTGGACCTCGAGCATCCGGCGCACAGGTGAGTACGGAGCCGACCATGGAGCACGAGGACAACGAGGAGATGCGGGAGCTGCTGCTTCCCTACGCCCTCGGGCACCTCGAACCCGTGGAGCGGGCCCGTGTCCAGGCGGCACTCGACGCCTCGCCCGAGCTGCAGCGCGAGCTCGAGCACGTCGAGTGCGCCGGCGCACGCATCATCCAGTCGGTGCCCCAGGTCCACGCGCCGCCGGCCCTCAAGGGGCGCGTGCTGGACGCGATCCGCACGAGCGCCGATCGGCCCGTCACCGAGCCGGTCACGAGCATCGCCTCCTTCCGTGAGACCCGCCGCCGCCGCTTCACGGCCGCGACGGCTGGCGCAGCCGTGCTGGCAGTTGCCTGCATCGCGCTCGGCCTGGTCGCCGTCAACCTCTCCAACGACCTCGACCACCAGCGCGCCCGCGCCGACCGCCTGGCCAAGTCGGCCCAGCGCGGCTCCGAGCTGCCCGCCGGGTTCGAGGGCGTCAGCAGCCAGACCGTCTCCACCAGCGGCGGCCTCGCGGACGCGCGCGGGTCGCTCGTGCACCTCGGCGGCGACAAGTGGATCCTGCTGCTGCGCGGCGTGCCGCGCGCCGGCCTCGGCAAGTCGTGGCAGGTGTGGACCAAGGATTCCAACGGCCTCGTCGAGAACGTCGCCCAGTGGGTGGACGGCGACGCCACGCGCGTCATCACCCTCGACCGTGGTGACATCCGCGAGGTGATGGTCAGCTTCGAGCCGACCACGCGCCCCGCTCCGGTGCCGAGCAGCGCGCCGGTCGCCGACGTCCACGTCTGATCGACGCAGGTCCTGCCGAAACCGGCCGGAGCGTGGCCGTGCCCGCTGCAACGTCGCCCCGACCCCGCACGACATGTTGGCATGGGACGGGACTCCGAGGCTGGGCAGGGTGACATGCGCCGTTCGCGCATCCGCGTTGCCGCGTGCGCATCGGTCCTCCTGGTCGCCGGGCTCGTCGCCGCGGGCTGCGGCGGCTCCGCCGACGACGCCAACGCGGGCGGGGTCCCCACGCTGGGGTTCATGACCTGGCGCGACCAGACCGGCCTCGACGAGAAGAACTTCCGCATGTGCGAGAAGCAGGGCGGCGGCAAGTACCGGATCGCCAGCGTGCCCATGGGGCCGAGCGTCGACCAGGCCCGCGAACAGCTGACGCGTCGCCTCGCCGCGGGTGACAGCAGCATCGACATGATCAACCTCGACGTCGTGTGGACCGCCGAGTTCGCGGACGCCAACTGGATCATCGACCTCTCCAAGCGCGTCGAGCCCATCAAGGACCAGTACGTCGGCGCGGCGCTCGACAGCACGTACTACAAGAAGAAGTACTGGGCCATCCCCGTCGGCACCAACGCGGCGCTCCTCTACTACCGCTCCGACCTCGTCAAGCAGGCGCCCAAGACCTGGGAGGAGATGGCCGCCGACATCAAGACGGTCCACGAGACCACGCCCGACATCAACGGCTTCGTGTTCCAGGGCGCCTCCTACGAGGGCGGCTCGGTCGACGCGACCGAGTTCCTGCTCGGCGCCGGCGCGAAGATCCTCGACCCATCCGGCAAGCACGTGCAGGTCGCCGACGGTGACGGCGCCGAGTACGCGTTCGGCTGGCTGCACGACCTCATGAAGGACGGCGGCGCACCCAAGGTCGTGACGACGTTCATGGAGGAGGACTCGCGCCTCGCCTTCCAGAAGGGCGACGCGGTCTTCATGCGCAACTGGCCGTACGCCTGGGCGCTCATGAACCAGGACAAGGCGTCCAAGGTGAAGGGCAAGTTCGACATCGCGCCGCTGCCCGGGTTCGACGGCCGCAGCCAGGCCAGCGTGCTGGGCGGGCAGAACTACGGCATCGCCGCCACGAGCAAGCACCCCGACCTCGCGTGGGAGGCGATGATGTGCCTGTCGAGCGCCCCCGTCCAGCGCATCAAGGCGGTCAAGAAGGGCGAGATGCCGACGCTCAAGGCGCTCTACACCGACGGCTCGCTCGACAAGGACATCCCGTTCCTCGACGTGCTGGCCAAGGGCCTCGAGACCGGTGTCAACCGGCCCACCACGCCGTACTACAACGACGCCACCATCGTCATCTACCAGGCCTACAACGACGTGCTCAACGGGCGCCTGTCACCGAAGGACGCCGTCAAGCAGATGCAGCACAAGCTGCAGGCCGCGGTCGACGGCAAGGCGGAGATCTGATGCGCTCGCCCTTCGCCGTGCTGGACCGCCTCGACGAGCGTCGCCTCGGCCTCGTGCTGGTCATCCCCGCCATCGTGCTCATGCTCATCGTCGCGGCGTACCCCGTGCTGAGCGCGGTGTGGATGAGCCTGCACCGCTACAACGTCAAGGTGCCCCAGGACTACGCCTTCATCGGCTTCTCCAACTACGCACGCATCCTCGCTTCCCGCACGTGGTGGACGGCGATGGAGACCACCGTCGGCTTCGCGGTGCTGAGCGTCACGTGCGAGTTCTTCCTCGGCCTGGTGATGGCGCTCGTGATGAACCGCGCGCTGGGCAAGGCGACCGGCGCCGTGCGCGTGGCAGTGCTGGTGCCGTGGGCGACGATCACCGTCGTCACCGCGCTCGCGTGGAAGTGGATCTTCACGCCGACCTTCACCTTCGGCGCGCTCAACTGGGTGATGGGCCTGTTCGCCGAGGAGAGCTGCGTGCTCTGCGGCCGGTGGACGAGCATCCTCGCGATGGTGTTCGCCGACACGTGGAAGACGGCGCCGTTCATCGCGCTGCTGCTGCTCGCCGGCCTGCAGTCGATCGACGGTGAGATGTACGAGGCCGCGGACGTCGACGGCGCGTCGAAGTGGACGCAGTTCACGCGCATCACCGTGCCGGCGCTCAAGCCCGCCATCCTCGTGGCGTTGCTGTTCCGCTCGCTGGATTCGCTGCGCATGTTCGACCTGGCGTACGTCATGACCAACGGCGCCAACGACACCAAGACCACGTCGATGCTCAGCTACGACTACCTGATCCGCCGCCTCGACATGGGCGTGGGCAGTGCGATGAGCGTGCTGGTCTTCGTCACCGTGCTGATCGTCGCGTTCATCTTCGTGCGGGTGCTCGGCGCTGCGCCGGAGGGCGCGGACAAGGTCAAGAAGCCGAAGCGCGCGCGTCGCTCGGCGGAGCTTGAATCGGTGACGGACGCCATGGGAAGGGCGCAAATCGCATGACGGCGGCCGCTGCACCACGACCGGGCGGCTTCGCGCTGCCGACGCCCAGCGCACCCACGGTGCACCGGGGAAACCCGTCCTTCCTCGCGCGGGTGCGCGACCTCGGCATCTGGACGCCGTTCGGCATCGGCGTGCTGATCGCGTACTGCCTGTTCCCCTTCCTGTGGCTCGTGCGCCTGTCGATGGACCCGGCAGCCAACGGCGCGTTCTTCCCGAGCAAGTTCTCGCTGGACAACTACGCGTCGGTGCTCAAGAACGGCGAGTTCATGCACGCCTTCCTCAACTCCGTGATCATCGCGGGGTCGGCGACCGTCGTGGCGATGGCGATCGGCGGGGCGGCGGCGTACGCGCTGGGCCGGCTGCCGGTGCCGGGCAAGCAATACATCATGTTCGGCGTGCTGGCCGTCTCGATGTTCCCGGGCATCTCGATCGTGGGGCCGATCTTCGAGCTGTGGCGCACGCTCGGGCTCTACGACACCAAGACCGGCCTGGTCATCCCGAACGTCACCTTCGCGCTGCCGATGGGGATCTGGATCATGTCGAGCTTCTTCCGCGACCTGCCGCGCGACCTGGAACACGCCGCCTACATGGACGGGGCCACGCCCTTCCAGGCGTTCCGCAAGGTGATGCTGCCGCTGGCGGCGCCGGGCGTGTTCACGTCGGCGATCCTGGTCTTCATCAACACGTGGAACGAGTTCCTGCTCGGCAACTCGCTGTCGGCGACCACGCACAGCATGCCGGTGACCGCGGCGATCTCGAACTTCCAGGGGGAGAACACCCTGGAGATCCCCGTGGGGCCGATCAGCGCGGCGAGCGTGATGGTGATGCTGCCACTGGTGGCGATGGTGCTCGTCTTCCAGCGCCGCATCGTCGCCGGCCTCACCGCCGGTGGCGTCAAGGGCTGACGAGCGAGCGGGTCAGTCCCCGCCGCCGGGCGGGTTGGGGAGGTCGGGCGGGGTCGGTGCGCCGACTCCCGGCCCCACGACGATGTCACCCGTGTCGGTGACGAGCCGCATCTCGCGGTCGGCGCCACGATCCGTGGCGACGCCGACAGAGGTGTCACCCGTGTCGGTGGAGGTCTCGACCGCCCACGTGCCGGACGCGCCGATCGTCACGTCGCCGGTGTCGGCGGAGGCGCGGAAGCGGTCGACCGCCTCCGAGAGGTTCACCTCGACGTCGCCCGTGTCGGTCTGCAGGTCGACCTGCGGGGCGTCGACGTCGCCCTCGATGTCACCGGTGTCGGCGCGCAGCTCGATGCGGCGGTACGTCCCCGCGAGGTGGATGTCGCCCGTGTCTGTCGAGCCCTGCAGCACCAGGTCGCTGTCGGGCCCCACGTGCACTGCCACGCTCGCCCCGCAGTCCCACGAGAAGAGCGTGACCTGCGAGCTGCAGGTGGCGTGCAGCGTCGCCGTCGACCCGGAGGAGGTCAGTGACACGCGCGACGTGGCATCGTTGCCGTCGTCCTGCACCCGGACCCGCGCCACGGCTCGCACCTCGCCGGCGCCGAGTGCCTCGTCGGTGATGAAGTCGACGTCGGCGTCGGATCCGTCGATGACCAGCGTGCGGACGTGGTCGGCGTCGAACTGGCGGGTCGCCATGTGCGTGGTGCCGTGCTGGATCGCCGCGCCGGCGATCGCGGAGCCACCGGCGACGAGCGCCGCGAGGCCGAGGAACACGGCCGCGCGACCGGCGGAGGCCGCCGGCGCCACCGGGCGTCGGCGCCGCGCGGCACCCTCGCCACCGACCAGCATCGCCTTGGTGTAGCGACCGTGGAGCGCGCCGACGAACCGCGCGACGTGCAGCAGGCCGAGCAGCGCGAGCGCACCGCCGGGCACCGCGACGCCCGAGAGCACCCACGACCACCACGGTGCGTCGAGGCCGTCGGTGGACTGGGCCACGGCGAGCAGGATCGGGGCGCCGAGCATCCCGAGCCCCGTCCCGAGGAGCGTGACCGCCGCGGTGAAGTAGGCGATGCCGAGCGGCAGCATGGTGAGCAGGTAGACGATGGACGTCCACGTGCGCCGGTCCCGCAGCCAGTACTTCACCCGGTCGACCAGGCCCGCGTCGCCGTCGGTCGCGGCGACCCACGTGCGGCGCGGCATGCGCTCGCCCAGCAGCGTCTCCACGATCCGCCCCTCGAGCAGCGCGATGCCGCGGATGGAGGCGAGGAACGCCAGGGCGAGCGGCACGCCGATGATGAGGATGAGCAGCGAGCCGGCAGTGGCACCGCCAGCGACCGTCCACACGAACCCGGCGATGCCGAGCGGCAGCGCGAGCAGCATGTAGAGCAGCGCGCTCCACGCCTCGGGGTCGCGGACGACGGAGAGCCAGCCCGGCCCCGCCTCGGACGGTGCGACGTCGACCGCGTGCATCGGCGCCGTGGCGTGCGCATCGGGGCGCGCTGGCGGTTCGCCCAGGAGCAGGCGTTCGGCATCGCGATAGGAGTCCGCGACCTCCTGGGGGCTCCCGTACTGGTCGAGCAGCTCGCTGACGGCCTCGTCCGACGCGTCGTCACCCAGCTCGCCCCGCGCGGCGACGAGGTGCTCGCGCGCGTCGGCGACCGCGTCGTGGCGGATGGCCGGGTCGTCGCCCCCGAGCTCGCGCTCGAGCTGGTCGAGCCATGCGGTGATGCGATCGTCGATCGGGGTCATGTCGGTGCTCCGTCGGAGTCGGACTGCAGGATGGCGTCGACGTGCGTGGCCATGCGGTGCCACGCCTCGCGCCACGCGACGAGCGCGGCGCGCCCGTCGTCGGTGGGCTGGTAGTAGCGGCGGGGTGGGCCGCTCGTGGAGGGCTCGATCGTGCTGGAGAGCAGGCCGAGCTTCTCGAGTGACCGGAGCGCGGGGTAGAGCGTGCCCTGACGCGGGGCCTCCCCGTCGGGGGCGTGCTCGGCGAGCCGTCGCGCCAGCTCGTAGCCGTACGTCGGCTCGCCGATGCGCTCCAGCAACGCGAGCAGCATGAGCGCGAGCGATCCGCTCGTGATCTCGCGGCGGAACTTGCCGAGGGTGGGGTGGTCAGGGGGCATGCGTGTCCTGTCGAACGAGGTACTGTGAACCTCACTATAGAGACAGGTGGTCACTAGTACAAGCCTCTATGTAGTGAGGTGCGTACTAGCGCACGGGAACCGCAGTCGGGGGCGGCGCGTCGGAGCTTCCGATCTGCCAGCTCAGGGGAAGGACCCCGCATGCGCCGAACCTCGTTCCTCCGCCCGATCGCCGTCCTGCCCCTCGTCCTCGCCCTCCTGCTGGCCGGGTGCGGCGGTGGTGACGATGGCGGCAGCACCGGATCGACCCCGGACGCCAAGGCCGCGAAGACGACGAAGGACACGACCACCTCGACGTCGTCGAAGGACGGGGGCGGCGCGGCGGCCGACGACGGCGAGATGCAGTCGACCCTCACGCTCGAGGTCCGCGTCACCAAGGTCGGTGGCAAGGGCGGCGGCATCCCCCTGCCCACCGGGATCTCCTGCGACAAGCGCCTGCCGGCGACGTGCTCGGGCACGATCGAGTGTCCGGCGCCCAAGGGCGACCGCACCGAGGACGTCTGCGCGTGGCTCGAGACGTCCGAGGGGATCGCGACGATCACCACACACCCCGACGACCGCATGTGCACCGAGCAGTACGGCGGGCCCGAGGTGGCGACGGTGACCGGCTCGATCGAAGGTCACCCGGTCAACGCGACGTTCAACCGCACCAACGGGTGTGAGATCGCGCGCTTCGAGGCGGCATCGCCCCTGTGGACCGGCGTCGTGCCGAAGGCGCCGGCGGGACACGCTCCCCCGAAGGTCGAGGTCATCGCCGACCCGCCCGAGGCGTTCGACCGCTGAGCCGCGCGTCAGGCCTGTTCGGGCACCAGTGACGTGAGCGCGTAGGAGAGGTGCTCCTGGAACCGCGTCTCGCCGAGCACCGACTTGGTCTTCACGTCGAGGTTGGCGCTGAACTTGACGATGAGCCCGGTCTTGGCCAGCCAGAACTCCGAGGTGTCGGAGCCGTTCGTGTCACCGTGCTGCTTCGACGTGACGCGTGAGTGGTACGTCTCGACCGTCTCGCCGCCGACGGTCAGCGTCTCGGGCCCGAGGTAGGTGGAGGTGTAGTCGGAGCTGGTCTTGAGCCCGTTCTTGCACGTCCACTTCCACACGTCGCCCTCCTGGGCCGTCGTGCGCAGGCGCTCGGCGTCGTCGCCGCAGACGTACTCCTTCGTCTCCAGCTGGTTGAAGAAATTGATCTTGCGCGTGAACCCGCGGTCGATCATCTTCCCGCCCTTCGTGCAGAAGCGGCGCTCCTCGATGTGCTGCTTCACGTAGACCACGTTGGAGGTCCAGCGGCAGTCGTCCTTCGGATCGAGCCGCACGATCGACGTGAACTCGGACGGGAAGACGTGCTCGCTGCCCCCGAGCGCGTCGACGCTCTCGCGGCCCTTGCCGGTGTACCGGTACGCGCCCGGCTCGGGGCGGTCGCCCGCCTTCACGTCGGCCGCATCGCTGGCGTCGTCGGTGCCGACGAGGTCGGCTGCCTGCTTGGAGTTGACGGCATCGGTCTCGTCCCGCGACCCGAGCGTGCGCACGCCGAACGCGACGGCGGCGATGATGACGAGTGCGACGATGGCGATCAGGAGCTTCTTCATGCAGGGATTCTGCCGGACGCTTCGGTCGTCGTCATGGTTCGCGCGCCACGGCCGGGGCGATCGCAGACCGGTCGCCGAGGCTGCGCACCTCGCGGTCGGCGAAGAACGCCACGCACACGACGAACGTGCTGCCCGCCATCGCCATGAGCGTGGCGTCGCGCCCCACCGCCTCCACCAATCCTCCCGCCAGCGCGAACCCCAGCGGCATGCCGGCCATCGACCCCATCCAGTCCCACGCGCTCACGCGCGAGATGCGATCCGCGGGGATGCGCTCCTGCAGGGCGCTCTGCCACACCGTGTCGAACAGGCCGAACCCGACACCGCTCAGCAGGTTGGTGGCGAACAGCACTGGCAGGGGCGCCGTTGCGACGAGCAGCAGCGGCGTGGCCACCGTCCCGAAGAACAGCCACAGCGAGACGCGCATGGGGCGCCGCAGCCGACCGGAGGCGGCGAGCGCGGCGCCGACCGCGGACCCGGCCCCGAGCGCGGAGAGCATGATCCCCCACGACGTTGCGCCGTCGTATGCCGCGCGCATCGTGATCGGCCCGACCACCTGCAGGGGCGCCTCGTACAGCGCCAGGTAGGCGGTCGCGCCGATCACCACGAGCCACAGCCACCGCCGCGACGTCACCTCGCGCCAGCCGTCGGCCAGCTCGCGCAGGAAGGGCAGGCGCTCGGCCGGGGCGGTGGTCGCGGGGATGGCCCCGATCCTCGACAGGAGCAGGGCGCTGGCGAGGAAGGTGCCGGCGTCGATGCCGATCGCCCAGCCGGTGCCGATGGCGGCGACGAGCAGGCCGCCGAACGCCCAGCCGAGCATCCACATGACGTTCTCGGCCGTGGCCACGAGCCCGTTGCCGGCCATGAGCAGCCGCGGCTCGAGCAGCTGCGGCGTGAGCCCCGTGCGCGCGGGCGTGAAGAAGGCGACGCCGACCGAGTACACGGCGTTGAGCGCGACGAGCAGCGGGATGGTGGCCGTGTCGGTGAGCAGCAGGACGGCGAGCGTGGCCTGCGTGGCGACGCGCAGCAGGTCGGCGGCGACCATCACCCGGAGCCGGGGCAGGCGGTCCGCCCACACGCCGCTGACCAGGAACGACGCGACGAGGACGAGGCTGCCGGAGCCGAGCACGGTTCCGAGGGCGGCGGCCGAGCCGGAGATCTCGAGCGCGGCGAAGGCGAGGGCGATGATGAACACGGCGTCGCCGAGGAAGGACGCGCACTGCGCGGCGAAGAGCAGGCGGAACCCTCGGTGTCGCAGCGGCTCGCGCATGGGGGACAGGGTAGTGGGTGCGCGGAAGGGTCGGGAGCTTGGCCGCCCGCATCGAACGTATGTTCGATACAGTGGGGATCGTGGAGCAGCCGCCCGACACCCCCGAGCCCGTGATCGCCTGCTGCTGGATGGGCGGGTTCCCGCTGCGCGTGGTGGCCCACGGGCAGGTCGACCTGGACGAGCCCGTGGTGCTCGCCTCGGAGGCGGAGGCGCACCCCGTGGTGCTCGACTGCACGGAGGCTGCGCGCGCCCACGGCGTCGAGCCCGGGATGCTCGTGTCGCGGGCGATGGGGTGCTGCGCGACGCTGCAGGCGCTGTCGTGCGACGTGCCGCGCGTGGAGGCCGCGGCGGAGCGGTTCGTGGCGCGGCTGGAGGCGCACGGCGCGGCCGTGCAGCCGATGGAGCCGGGGCGCGCGTTCTTCGACGCGGCGCCGCTCGAGCGCCTCTACGGCGGGTTGCCCGGCGTGTTCGAGCGGCTGCTGGGTGCCTTCGCCCCGGGGACGGTGCGCATCGGTGCGGGGCCCAACCCGTTCGTGGCGTGGGTGGCGACCCGCCACGCGCCGGCGGGCGGCTGGCTGCGCGTGGAGCCGGGGGAGGCGCGGCGGATGCTCGCGCGCATGCCGCTCACCCTGCTGCCGGCGGGGGCCGAGCTCCTGCGGCTGCTGCACGCGCTCGGGCTCGAGACGCTGGGCGACGTGGCGGCGCTCGAGGTGCACCACGTGGCCGACCGGTTCGGCGCGAACGGGGTGCGGCTGCACGCGCTCGCGCGCGGGGAGGATCCGAGCCGGCTGGAGCCGCGCGTGCCGATGGAGCCCGTGACGGAGCTGCTCGCCTTCCCCGAGCCGGTGGCCAACGAGCAGACGCTCGAGAGTGCGACGCAGCTGCTGGCGGAACGGCTCGTCGCGCACCCGCGCTGCGTGCTGCACGCGCCGCGGGCGGTGGTGCTGTCGTGCGTGCTGGCGACGGGTGGTGCGTTCCGGTCGCGGCGCGTGCTGCGCACGCCCACCGTGGACCCGCGACGGCTGGCGCTGGCGATCCGTCCGGCCCTGGCTGAGGTGCCTGCGGCGGTCGAGCGGATCGAGCTGGCGCTCGATGGCTTCGAGCCGCGGGCCGCGGACCAGCGGTCGCTGCTGGGTGGTCGCGGCAGCGCGATGGCGGGCGGGGCGTTCGGCGACGACGCGCTGTCGGGCATCGAGGACGAGCGCGTGCAGCGCGGCATGCGCCACGTGCAGGAGGCGCTCGGCGAGGACGCGCTGCTGCAGGTGCTGGAGGTCGAGCCGTGGTCGCGCGTGCCGGAGCGCCACGCCGTGCTCGTGCCACGTCGCGTCGGGCCGGCGGAGGAGGGCATCGGGCTCGACGTGGGTCGGGGGGTGTGGCGATGACGCGCGCGCTGCGCCGCCTCAACGTGCCGGTGCCGGCCGACGTGCGCCTCGGTGCGGACAGGCGACCCGCCCTCGTGCGGTGGCGCGACCGCCCCGAGCGCGTGGAGTGCGTGCTCGACACCTGGTGCGTCGACGACGCGTGGTGGAGCGAGCACCCCGTGCGCCGCGTCTACTACGAGGTGCAGCTGGTCACCGGCGTGCGCCTCGTGCTGAGCTGGGACGTGCTCGACCAGCGCTGGCTCGCGCAGCGCTAGGTGTCGAGGCAACGAGCCAGAGCGGGTCGCGTCGTGGACCCGTGAGGTCCATGGCGTTCCGCGCTCACCGAGCCGTGCGCGTGCCGATGGGTGCGCCAGGCGTGCACGTCGTCACGCGACGTGCGGAGTCAGTCGGCGCCGCGCGCGGCATGTGCCGCGACGTGGCCGAGGATGCGCGAGGCGACCACCTCGGGCTGGTCCTCCTGCACGAAGTGGCCTGCGCGCGGGACGAGCTCGAACCGCAGGTTCGCCATGCGGTCGACGCCCGAGGAGACGAGCCCGGGGCGAAGCACCGGGTCGTGCGCGCCGTGCAGCAGCAGGGTCGGCACGCGGAGGCGGCGGCGCCCGACCGTGGCGCGCAGCGCCGGCAGCTCGCGGGTGAGCCACGTGCGGTACAGCTGAACGGACGCCTCGACCCGCTCGGGCTCGTCGAACTGGGCGCGGTAGGTGGTCGCGGCGGCCTCGTCCCACGACCCCGCACGCCGCATGAGCCGATCCGTGGCGGGGAGCATCACGTGACGGACGAAGGCGCTGCCGAGCAGCGGCGCCGCGATGCCGCCCTGGTACGGGAGCATGCGTGCGACCCCGTTGAGCGAGTCCAGCGGCCCCGGCCGCATCCACGGGTGCCCGCCGTTCATGGAGACGAAGGACGCGATCCGGTCGGGCGCGTCGAGGCACGCCCGGAACCCGACCATGCTGCCCCAGTCGTGCCCGACGAGCGCGAAGCGGTCGACGTCGAGCGCGTCGAGCGCGGCCAGCACGTCGCGCGCGAGCTGGTGCTTGCCGTAGCCGCGCGTGGGCGCGTCGGTCCACCCGAAGCCGCGCAGGTCCGGCATGAGCACCCGGTGGTCACGTGCCAGCAACGGCGCCACCAGGCGCCAGCAGTACCAGTGCTGCGGCCAGCCGTGCAGGAGCACGAGTGGCGGCGCGGCCGGATCGCCGAGCTCGGCGACGTGCACCCGGAGGCCCGCTGCATCGACGTACCGGTGCTCGACACCGTCGAGCCGGGGCATGGGCCGGTCGGGGGTGGCGACGGTCAATCCGAGCCTTCGTTCGTGTGCTGCTGCGCCATGCCCGACGCGGGTGCCTGGCGGCCGCCGTCGTCCGACTGCCCGACGCCGCCGCTCGGCGCGCCCTCGGCGCCGTCGGCCATGCCGTGCGTGCCGGCGGGCGTGCGCTGGTCGAGGTCTTCCTTGTCCGCGTGCTTGCGCGTGACCTCGGTCATCAGCTTCTCGTCGTGCAGCTCGTCGCCCATGGTCCGTCCGTCCGTGTCGAGGGGGTGTCGTCCTCCGCCACCTGCCCGCGCGCGGGGAGGCTACACGTGTCCGTGCTCCGGCCGCCGGGTAGGCGCAGGCCGTGCCCGACCACGCCGACAGCGAGCCCCCACCGCAGCGCGTCCTGGTGCTGGGGACGGATCGCCTCGCACGCGCCGTGGCGGAGGAGCTCGCGCTGCGCGGCATCGAGATGGTGCGCCCCGGCGACGGGGTGGAGCTCGATCGGCTGGATGCCGCGATCCTCTGCGACAACGACGACGTCTCCAACCTCGCCCAGGCGCTCGACCTGCGCGACGCCGCGCCGCACCTGCGCATCGTCCTGCGCAGCTTCAACACGGCGATCGGCGAGCGCCTGCCCGACGTGCTCGGCGACTGCGTCGCGATGAGCGCCACGAGCCTCGCAGCAGCGCCGTTCTGCGACCTGGCCGTCGGCCCGCGCGGATCGGACGAGGTGGTGGCCGATCGCCGTCGCGACCCGTTCGGCACCCTGCGATCCAGCCACATGGCCGCCGTGCTGCGGCAGCTGCGCCGCCGCCCGCTGTTCCGCTGGATGCTCGTCGCGCTGCTGGTGCTCGTCGTCGTCGAGGCGCTCCTGTCCGCGGCGCTGCAGGGCGGGGGCGTGCTCGCGGCCGTGCACGCCGGCCTCGCCGCCGCGGTCGGCGCCGGGGCCATCGACATGGGGCTGTCGGGCCCGCGGCTCGCGGAGGAGGCGGCGTGGCTGCAGCTCGCGGCGGTGGCGGCTGTCGTGCTCGACCTGTTCGTCGTCGGCGTGCTGTTCGCACTCGTCACCGATGCGCTCGTGGGCGAGCGCATCGCCCGCGAGTTCGGCGGCTCGGCGCGTCGCCACGACGGGCACGTCGTGATCGCCGGCCTCGGCACCGTGGGCTTCCGGGTCGCGGCCGAGCTGCTGGCGCGCGGCCACCGCGTCGCGGCGATCGAGGCGGACCCGTCGGGTGCCTTCCTCGCCGCCGCCCGGCGCCTCGGCGTCTACGTCGAGATCGCCGACGTCCGCCAGCCGGACGCGCTGCTCGCGCTCGGCATCGAGCGCGCGGATGCGCTCATGGCGTTGACCGACGACGACGCCGCCAACCTCGAGGCAGCGCTCACAGCGCAGGCGCTCGCGCCCGGCATCCGCATCGTGCTGCGCATCTTCGACCCCGACATCGCCGCGCGCCTCGACCGCATCCCGGCCATCGCCGCGTCGCGTTCGGTGTCACGCCTCGCCGCGCCGCGCTTCGTCGAGGCGGCGCTGGATCAGCCGCCGGCCGCCGCCGTCGCCCCGGCCTGATGCGGGGGCGCGTCCGCGAGGAAGCGCGCCGCCACGCCCTCGAACTCGCGGTAGTTGTGCGGGTCGCGCTCGTAGCCACCGGGGGTCAGCAGGCGCAGGCCCGTCACGGCGATCAGCTCGGTCTCGTGCGGGTTGTTGATCATGGTCGCGGGCACGCGCCACACCTGTGACACGTCGCCGTCGAACACCTTGGTGAGCCCGTCGAGCATCATCGGCCCGCTGCCCTCGAGGCTGCGACCGACGACGTCCAGCTCCTCCGACATCTCGAGCCACTTCCCGTCGCCCGCGCCGTCGTGCTGGTGCGGTGACACGCCCGGGTTGCCCCACACCACCGCGCGGTCGACGACCTTCGCGAGCGCCGGGTCCTGCAGCGCGACCTCCATCGCCCACGCACCCTGGCTCTCGCCCGCGAGGAGGATCCGCTGGCCCGGGCGGCGCTCTGCCTCGAGCCGGGTGAGCAGCAGCCGCAGCGCGTTCGAGGTGTCGGCCACGCCCTGCTGCACCTGGTAGTCAGGGCGGTTCGGCATGTTGACGAGGGATGCCGCGTCACCCATCGCCGCCTGCACGCCGTCGCGGAACTCGCCCGGCGTGTTGGGACGCATCGTGCCCGGCACCCAGACCACGAGGTTGGGCTTGCTGCGGTCGAGCGCGTCGTAGGTGCGGTCGGCCTCGAGCTTCGCGCGAGCCATGTCCGGCTCGGGCAGTTGGTCGTCCCGCACTTCGGCGTGGTGCGCGGCGGGGCCGAGGATGCGCACGGCGGCGGTGCCGGCAACGAGCCCGGCGACGGCGGCGAGGCCGAGGCCTGTGGTGCCCTTTGCGATGCGCCCGACCTTGGAGAGGAGCGAGCCCTCCGCGGCGGTGTTGCCCAGGCGCGCGAGGCCCATCGCGACCGCGACTGGGCCGGCCGTCACGGCCGCAGCCGCGCCGATCACGCCGGGCGCGTAGCCGGCGGCGGCGATCCGCTCACGACCCGGGTGCTCACGGTCGGCGCCGAGCCACGCCGCGGTGCCGCCGGCCGCGAGCGCCGTCGACCCGACCGCGACCGCTCCCATGCGCAGCTGCAGTGGCGTGATGCCCACGTCGCCTCGTCCCGTCCGTCGTCCCGCACTTTCCGTCCCTGCCGTGTCTTCGGGCCCCGGGCTCCGGGGGTTGCAGGGCTCCGTACGGCACGACCCGTCCGACGCTTCGCACGAACCAGCCGCAATCCGTGCATCCTGTGCGGAGCGTCCGCGTCGGCCGCCGCCCACGCGAACGCGTCGCACGATCCGGACGTATTTCGGCCGTCCTGTGCGAAGCGTTCGGGGGCTGACACGACGGGGGCGCCGTCCGTGTGGACGACGCCCCCGTTCGCGGGTGGTGCGGGTGTTCGGGCGGGTCAGCGCTTGGTGGTCGTGCGCTTTGCCGTCGTGCGCTTGGCCGTCGGCTTGCGGGTGGCGGTCTTGTTCGCGGTCGTCGCCTTGCGGGCGGACGTCTTCTTCGCGGTGGTGGTCGCCGTGCGCGCGGTGGTGCTCGCCGCTCGCTTGGTGGAGGACGCGGCGGACTTCGCCGCGGTCTTCGCCTTGGCAGCGCTCCGCTTCACGGGCTTGGCCGTGGCCTTGGTCGTCCTGCTCGACGTGCCCGACGTGCGCGTCCTGCTCGCGACCGCGCGGGGCTTGCTGGCCGACTTCTTCGTCGAGCCCGTCAGGGTCCGTGCCGCCGAGCCGGCGGCCGAGCGCACCGCGTCCACGGCGCCGATGCGGCGCACGTCGTACTGCGGGTCGAGCTCGACCTCGGCCTTGACCACGTCGGCGACGAGCGATCGCAGCTCGCGCTGCAGGCGCGCCATCATTCGCTCCTCGTCCGCGCGGATCGACGCGGCGAGGCGTGCCGTCGCGGTGTCGCCGAC
>JAOPYS010000431.1 GCA_025964465.1 Thermoleophilia bacterium | reverse complement strand
GCGCTCGACGTCGGCATCGACCTCGCGCTCGTGCCCTGGCTCGGCGCGTACGGCGCGGCCATCGCCACCACGGTCGCGTTCGGCTACTACCTGCTGCGCCACCACGCGCTGCTCGAGCACGCGCTCGCGGCCGACGCCGCGCCCGGCACGCCGCACCTGCGTGGCGTGCTGGTCCGCGGCACGCTCGTCGCGGTCGCGGTGGCTGCACTCGCCGGCGTCGTGCGCCTCGCCCTCGAGGCCGCGCTCGACGACCCCTCCGACCTGCTCCTGCTGCTCGTCGCCGGCGGCCTCGCCGCCGCCGCCCATACAGCCTGGTGCGCCCGCCTGCTGCGCCACCGGGGTGCCTGAGGGTGGGTTAGGTGGGGTCCGGCGCCTCGTCCGCAGGCGTCGATCCGTCACGGGCGTCGAGGAAGCGTTCGAGGTACTGGGTCAGCGCCTCGGTCAGGACCTCCTCTCGCGTTCGATCGACCCGCAGTGCGATCTCATCGATCACTGCGACCAGGTCTTCGTCGAGGTAGATCTCGGAGGTGGACATGACCCAACCATGCCGTGGTCACTTCCACTTCGTGCGGATACCGGCGCCGGCCGATAGGTTCGTTCCATGAGGATCCTGTTCGTCGGCGACGTGTTCGGTGAGTCCGGTCGGCGCTGCGTCGAGGCGCTCGTCCCGAAGCTGCGCGCCGACCGCGCGATCGACTTCGTGGTCGTCAACGGCGAGAACGCCGCCCGCGGCCTGGGCATCTACGAGAAGCAGGCCAAGAGCCTGCTGTCGCCCGGCGTTGCCGACGCCATCACGCTCGGCAACCACTCCTTCCGCCAGAAGGAGATCTTCCCGCTGCTCGACGACATCAAGGTGCCCATCGTGCGGCCCGCCAACCTGCACAAGCGCTCGCCCGGGCGCGGCCTGTGCTTCGTCGAGGCGACCGACGCCGCCACGGGCACGACCGTCGAGGTCGCCGTGCTCAACCTCATGGGCTCGATCTCGCTCGACGTGGGGGAGAGCGCGTTCGAGATGGTCGACGCCGTCGTCGACAAGGCGCTCGCCCGCACGCCGATCCTGCTCGTGGACATGCACGCGGAGGCGACGAGCGAGAAGGTCGCCATGGGCATCCACCTCGCTGGCCGCGCCACCGCCGTCGTCGGGACCCACACCCACGTGCAGACCTCCGACGCTCGCGTGCTCAAGGGCGGCACGGGCTACATCACCGACCTCGGCATGAGCGGTCCGCACGGCGACAGCGTCATCGGCGTGCGCTCCGACATCATCCTCAAGCGGTTCCTCACCGGCATCGGCGAGCGATTCGTGCCCGGCACGGAGGGCGTCCAGCTGGAGGGCGCGATCGTCGACCTCGACGCCGCCACCGGCCGCGCCACCGGCATCGAGGCGATCCGCATCCCGTTCAGCGGCTGACCGTCACGCCACCTTGGTGACGGAGACGACGCGCGCCCCGGAGGTGACCTTGCCGGCGCCGTCACGGGTCCAGAACGGCTGGAAGGTCACGTCGTAGACGCCCTTGGGCGAATCGAGGGCGACCCGGTCCAGGATCGGCGCGTAGCGCTGCTGCGAGCCGCCGTTGGGCAGCGGCACGATGCTCGTGGGCTTGGGCTCGAAGGTCGCGCCACCGAACGTGAACGACGGTCCGGCCGTCGTCGGGCGGCCGGACGACTGGAACATGCCCGTGACCGCCGCCTTCGCCGCTGCCTCGGACGCGCGCTTGGCCTCGGTCGCCTGGCGCACGAGCCGTGCATCCTCGGCGGCGCTGCCGAGCGACGGCGACGACGCGCTCGGGGCAGCGGCCTGCGGCTTGCGCGTGGGCTCGCCCGACCCGGAGGTCGTGGTGGGCGTGGGCGTGGGGGCTCCGTACCGGTACGCGCGATCGTCGGTGGCGACCTTCACGGCCTGGCCGACGACCCCGCCGCCGTTGGCGAGGTAGGCGTCGACCACTGCGGTGGGCGAGACGCCCTGCCGGCCGTTGTTGGTCTTCACGCCGAGCTTGTCGAGGTACGCCGCGTTGGACTGGTCGGCGAGCGTCGCGAGGTTCGCGTCGAGCTGCGCCTGCGCGGCGGGGTCGCCGGCCGCCGCGGCCTGGTCGGCACCCAGGTGCTCGAACCCGGCGGCGATGTCGGCGTCGCTGCGGCCGAGGGCGTGCTGCTCGTCGACCCAGCGCCGGAACTCCGGGGTCACCGGGGGCTCGGGCGCGGCGGTCGCCGTGCCGGAGGTGGCTCCGGCGGCAGCCGCGGAGACCCGCGCGTCGATCGCGCCGTTGCCGGTGGCGAGCCACGCCGCCACGGCCTGCCCGCTCGAGGCCTGCGGCGTGCCGGGCACGCCGAGCTTGTCGGCCAGCGCCTGGGCCTGCGCGGCACCCACCTGCTTCAGGTCAGCCTCGAGCTGCGCCTGCCTGGCGGGGTCGCCCGCCGCGTCGGCCGTGTTGGCGGCCAGGCTGGCGAACATCGCGTCGATGTCCGCGTCGCTCCTGCCCAGCGCGTGCTGTGCCTGGACCCACCGCGTGAATGCCGGATCGATCTTCGTCATGTCGTGCCCCTCGCGTCCCATACCGTGTCCCGATGCATCCACGGGACCACGGCCCGAACGCGCTGGAAAGCACCGCTGTGAGCCGATCCGGGGCAGGTGTCACGAACGGAACACCGGGCGGATCAGGTGGCGCCGACCTCGCGCGCGTGGGCCACCGCGCTCGCGACGCCATCCGTCCATGGGTCCCCGTGCCCGACCAGCAGGCGCGTGGCGCCCGTCGCCACGAGCGCGTCGAGCGAGGCGAGGGCCTGCTCCGAATCCGCCGTCGCGGCCCCGGCCACGATCCGCGGGCCATCGCCGTTGGTGTAGGGGTCGTGCGTGACGATCGCGTCCCCGACGATGAGCGCGTCGCGGTCCGGGTAGTGGAACGCAACCTCGCCGTAGGTGTGCCCGGGCACGTGCACCACGGTCGGCGCGCCCGGCACGTCGAGCACCTGGCCGTCGGTGAACGTGCGGACGGTCTCCACGCCCTTGACCGTGAGCGCGCCCTTGGCGCCCATCGCCGCGAACGCCACGTCGAACGAGGGGTGCTTGGCGGCGTACGGCAGCCGGCTGCGCTCGTGCTCGTAGTCCCACGGTTCGGCGGCGAGCGACTCGTCCGCCTCGTGGACCCAGACCGGCACACCCAGCTCCGTCCGTGCCCGCTCGGCGAACCCCACGTGGTCGAAGTGGGCGTGCGTGAGGATCAGCGCGTCGACCCTGCTCGGCGCGATCCCCAGCTCGTCGAGCGCCGAGTGGAGCGACTCCCACGAGCGGGGGTGGCCGGCGTCGACGATGCAGGCACGGCCGTCGGCCTCGACCACGTAGAAGTTGACGTACGCATCCTCGATGCGGTGGATGCCCCGCGCGACGTCCCTGTACAGCTGCATGACTGCTCCGCTCGACCTGCGGCCCGCCCGGTGCGGGTCCCTGTCGTGCGTGGGTACCGCGGGCGCCGCGCAGCAAACGGCGGCGGAAACCAACGCGGCGCCGGCGCCCTGGGATCCGGAAGGCAGTCGCGGATCCTCGGGTGCCGACGCCGTGTCGGTCGTACGTGCCGGTCGATCGGGTGGTCGGGTGCCTGTGCCGCGACGTGAGCGGGTGCGGGTGCGGGACGAAGCCCAGGCTGAGATGGACGGCTCCAGCCGGGTGGGGGCTGGGGCCATCGGACCACCGGTCACGGATGCCGGGAGCGAGATGTGGCGAGCGGGGTGCGGCGTGTGCGGGCGCCGGCCCCGGAGGCCACGGGCTCCCCTAGCAGGCACCCGCCAGTTCGGCCGGCAGTGCGGGATCGAGCGCGAAGTGCGGCTCGAACGCTTCCTTCATGTCGGGCAGGGTGCGCCGACCTTCGATGCGCGCGACCTCCTTGAGGTCCTCCAGGAGGATCAGGGTCGGCGCGCTGTCGACACCGAAGCGCTGGGCGAGGTCCGGGCGCTCCGAGACCTCGACCTTCGCGAGCTTGAGGTGGTCCCGGTGGGTGCGGAGGAAGTGGGCGACGATGCTGTCCATGCGGCGTGAGTGACCACAGGTGGCGGCATGGAAGAACACGAGGACGTGCGACATGACGGACTCCTCCCCAAGGGGCATAGCGGGACGTTCGGCAGGCGCTCGCTCCCCAGCGAAAAGCGCG
>JAOPYS010000429.1 GCA_025964465.1 Thermoleophilia bacterium | reverse complement strand
TGCGCTCGGAGCGCCGCCCGGCCCGACGCTGGCAGGTGGGCGTGCAGCTGTGCCACGACACGTCGCGCTTCGATGAGCTGCAGGCCGTGAAGTACTTCGTCGACCACCTGCGCGAGCAGGAGACCTCCGCGTTCTAGACCCGGGCGGTCAGTCTGGTCGGCGCGATCGGGCGCGTGCGCGCAGCTCGGCCATGGAGGAGAGGGCGAGGCGCCGGTCGGCTTCCCGCGTGTGTGCGTACTTGTTCGTCGTCTCCACGCTCTCGTGGCCCATCAGGTCGCGCGTGGGGATGAGCGCGGTGGGGTCGGCGGCGAGCATGAGCGAGCCGAAGGTGTGCCGCAGCACGTGCGGCGTCACGCGCAGCTCGAGGATGCCCGCGGCGCGCGCCAGGCGGGGGATCCGCTGCTCGACGGAGTAGGGCGCGAGGCGCCGCGCGGGCTCCGTGGGCCTCCCGAACAGGTGTCGCCCCTCGCGCGGGGGCGTGTAGCGATTGGCGAGCGCGTCCAGGATCTCGGGTGCGAGCGGCACGGCCCGGCGCTTGCGTCCCTTGCCGATGAGGTGGAGCACGTCGCCGACCACGTCGCCGCGGTCGATGGAGCAGACCTCGCTCACGCGCAGCCCTGCCAGGCCCATGAGCGCGACCAGCAGCCAGTCCTCCTCGCGCCGGTTGACGGTGCGCAGGTCGGGAGGGCCGTCGTCGGGACCCCAGCCCTCGCGCGCGGTGTGCAGCAGCTCCTCGAGCTGGTCGGCGGTGAGGGAGTGGAACTCCTCGTCGATGCTGGTCTCCGCGCGCGGCTTGAGCACGTCGCGCATCGGGTTGGGCTCGATCCGGAGCGTGCCCTCCATCCAGCGGTGGAACCCGCTCAGCACGGCGTACGCATGCGCGAGCGTGCCGGGGGAGACACCGACGCGCCGACCGATCCGACGCCGTCGCAAGGACGCGAGATACGACTGGATCGCCTCGGCGTCCTGCCGTGCGGTCGGGGTCTCGTCGCCGCCGTCCTCGATGACCCAGCGCAGGTAGTCGTTGAGCCGCGTGGCGTAGGACTTGAGCGTGTGCGGCGAGTAACCGGCGCCTTCGACCGAGGCCACGTAGCGGTCGATCGCGCGGGCGAGGGTGATGTCGGGTCCGCCCATGTTGCTGGATTCGCCGGTGGAGGGTGCTCTCCTGCCGTCCCTGCCCGCTCGGGCGACCGTCTCGATCTTAGGTAGTTCGCCCGGATGTGCGATGGGCGGCTGCATCCGACGATGGAGGCGGAGACCGGCGGTGGACGACCGCGGGACGAGTAGGAGTTGCACATGGGCGTACCAGCGACGACGACAGGGTCACCGGCATCGGTGACGCAGGTGCCGCCGACGGCGAGCACAACCGCCGGCGGCACGCCCGCGGCGCCCGTGGCGACGACCGCGCCGACCGCGAATGCCCGCGCTGGCGCGGCGACCACGGACTACGCGACGCGACTGCGCTCGGCGACGAGCTTCGACGCCAAGAACGCGGTGTTCTTCGACGCTGCCCGCAAGGACCCGGCCGACCGCCCGGAGCTGTGGAAGACGTACTTCGCATCGCTGGCGCCGAGCGACCAGAAGGGTGTGCTGCGCTACTTCGCGGCGGTGAGCCACCCGGCCGCGACGAGCACGCATGCCCGCCCAGCGACGCCGCATGCCCGGACGACCACCGCGCACCCGGCGCACGGCCGGTCGACCCGCACGCGGCAGGCGGGTGCCACGACGAGGCCTGCGCGGACGACGACGCCCGCACACACGCCGCGCCAGCGTCCCGCGTCCGGCGGCGCGAGGTCCGCACCGTCACCGCGGCCGACGCCGGCACGGGCGAACCCGGGCCCGACCCCGCAGGAGCGTGCCGACCTCGACCGGATCACCTCGCCGAACCGGTTCGACAGCGCGCCGCGGCCGGCCCCCGCCGGTCCGTCACAAGCCGACCTGGATCGCGTCGCACGCGAGGCCGCCGGCGGCGGCCACGTTCCCAACCCGCTCCCCGCCGTCGGCCGCAAGCTCCGCGGCGCCTATCGCTTCTTCCAGAAGAACTGACGCGACGACCACCGCGCCCGGGATCCGCGTCGCCCGGCTGTGCGCCGGCGAACAGCCGCACGAGCGAGGGGATGCGACGGTGTGAGTGACCACGGTTGGACGACCGCGGCTGGGGGAGTGACACATGGGCATGCAGACGACATCGACGGGCGCACCGTGCCCGATGGCGATGAACGGCAGCGCGACCATTCCGGGAGCCGTGCAGCAGGTGCCCGGGGGCAGCGCGCTGCCACGGACCCTGCCACCCGGCGTGTCACCGTCCACGGCGCTCCCGTCAACGGTGACGTCGCCGGCGGTCGCCAAGGCCCCTGCCGCGGATGCGCGCACCGGAGCCGCCGCGACCGACTACGCGGGCAAGCTCAAGGCTGCGACGACGTTCGATGCGAAGAACGCGGTGTTCTTCGACGCCGCCAAGCGCGAGCCGAGCAAGCGGGCAGAGCTCTGGAAGACGTACTTCGCGTCGCTCGCACCGACCGACCAGAAGCGCGTGCTCGCATTCTTCGCAGCTGGTTCCGGCGCGAAGGGCACTGGCGCAAAGGGCGCGCCCACGGCGCCGGCCTCGGCACGGGCGCGCACCAGCCCGACGGCACCTCGTACCCGTGTCACGCAGGCACCGAGGTCGCGATCGACCTCGGCAACGCCGAGGCCTCGACCCACGACGTCGAGCCGACCGACCCGGCAGCAGCCCACAAAGACGTCCACGCGACCACAGGCGCCGCCGCCCGTCACGTCGTACCGTCCGGCCGACATCTCGATCCCTGGCCGGCTCGCGCCCGGCGAGGGCCCCGGCGACAACACTCGCGGAAACATCTTCGAGATCTTCGGCCTGCCGAAATGAGGCCTGCCCCCGCCCGGGGTTGATGATCGTGCATGTGAGATAATCGGCGTTATCTTACATGGCGAGGGACGATGTACGGCGTGGCGCCGTGCACGCCGGCCCGACCGTGTACTCGGCGGCCCGGCCAGCGGGCGCGCACGACCACGGGCCGCGCGCCGGTCCCACCCGCGGGCCTCGTGGGTCCCGGCCACCGGCGTGCGCGGCAGGCGCTTCGTTTGGGCAGTCGTGCGATCCGGGAACCACACTCGTGGTGACGCAAGCACCCGACAACCGCGACGACGACTTCGGCGACTCACTCGATGAGTTCGGCGATGACGAGATCGGTCGTCAGCGTCGCCAGAACGTCCGCGTCGAGGTGCAGCTGCCGATCACGCTCTACATCAAGGGCCGCGAGGCGCCCGGCCGCACGCGCGACGTGTCGGCCACGGGCATCGGTTTCTCGACCCGGCTGCCGATCGGCATCGACGAGCGCGGCGAGGTGCTCGTCGAGTTCGACGGCTGGCGCTTCCGCAAGGCCTTCATCGTGCGCTTCGCCCGACCGATCCTCGCGGGTGCCCAGGTCGGCGTGCAGTTCGACGAGCTCACGCAGGAAGAGCGCGAGAAGCTCGTGAAGCAGGTGTTCGACGTGCAGCGCGCGCAGCTGCAGGATTCGCGCAAGCGCTGATCCGGCGGGTCAGGCCGAGCCGTCGACAATCCGCAGCGCGCTGCGATGCGTCGGCCCCATCGGCGCGTAGGCCGAGTTGATGCGTCGCACGTTGGAGACCGTACCGATCTCGACGCCGGCGGTCCGGCGCAGCTCGCGCACGATCGCCTCGTTCTCGGCGTGGACGTGGCGCAGCTGGGCGAGGTCGTTGGCGTGGCGCGGCTCGAAGGCGTGGCCGGTCTCCACGAGGCGCTGCAGCATCGCGAAGCCCTCGTCGAACTCCTCGCGGATCGGCGCGGCCGCCTCCCAGTCGCCGGTGGCGAGCTGGTCTCGCAGCTCCCCGGCCTGCTGGACGAGGCGTCGAAGGAGGAAGTCGATGCGGGGCGTGACGACGTTCATGCGGCAGCTGCTCCCAGGTTCATGGCCTGCGACCACGCCTCGCGCAGCTCCTGCACGAGGCCCATCGCCTCGCGCACGTTGTCGGAGCGGCGGACGCTGATCGCCTCGGACAGGTGACGGTTGATGAAGAGGTAGATGCCGCGCAGGTTGGTGGCGATCTCGCCACCGGCGTCCATGTCGAGCGTCACGTTCAGCTCGTTGATGATCGCCTGGGCGCGGCCCGTGGCGGAGCTCGCCTCGGCGAAGTCGCCCTCGTCGAGTGCCTTCGCGGCGCGGCGCATGAAGCGCAGCGTGCCGTCGTAGCACATCAGCGTGAGCTGCTCGGGCGACGCGGTCTCCACCGCGTTCGTCCGGTATGCGTCGTGCCCTGTGTAACTCATCGAAGTCCTGCCCACGTCGTCTCGAGCCCTGGTATGGACATCGGCCCCTCCACGGGGACGCTTGAGACGATCCACCCAAACGGGGCGGGCTGCAAGCGCACCCTCACCCCGCGGCCTTCGCGCGCACGGCGTCGAGCAGGCCGCGCACGTCGGACTGGCCCGGATCGAGCTGCAGCGACTCGCTCAGGAAGATCTCCGCGTCCTCCCACATCTCCTTCATGGTGGCCACCTTGCCGAGCCCGGTGAGCACGGGCGCATCCGCCCCGAACCGCTCGGCGCAGACGAACAGCTCCTCCCCGGCCATGTCCGCGAACCGGCGGCGCAGGTACAGCTCCGCGAGCGCCATGCGGCGCACCTGTTCGTCGGGCACCACCTGCGCCAGCAGCGGGTAGAGGCGCTCGAACGCATCGGTCGCCTCCAGCTTGGCGAGGGCCTCGAGGTTGCGCAGCACCGCGCCCGAGGCGCTCGCGCCGGTCGGCACCAGCGTCGGGATGCTCGCGGCCGATCCTGCCGGCTGCAGCAACGCACGCCAAGCCACGTAGACGGCACGCTCGGCGGCGGGCAGCTGCTCGGTCGCGGCCGCGATGCGGTCGGCGGGCTGCTCGAGCAGCGCCGGGTCGTCGAGGGCCGCGGCGGCGAGGAAGGCCGTGAGCCCACCGCGCGGAGCCATCGCGTCGAGCGGGTCGATGGCCAACGCCGTCTCCCACGCGTCACGCAGTGCGCCCTGTGCGAGGCGCAGCTCGGCCCGGGCCAGCAGCCCCCCGCCATGCGTGGGGATGGCAGCCAGCACGCGGCCGTACCGCTCGTCGGCGACGTCGTAGTGGCCGGCCTCGTGGAAGACCGCCCCCACGACCATGTTCGAGATCACGCCCGTGGCGCGGTCGGCCAGCAGCTCGTCGAGCTGGCGCGACGCTTCCGATGCGTCCACACCGGGCGCGTCCAGCAGCAGTTCGGTGAGTGCGATCGCGGACGCCAGGTAGTGGGGCGCCTCGCGCACGGCGGTCTCCAGCTGCTCGCGGGCACCGACGTGGTCGCCGCGTCGACGCAGGATCGTGGAGAGCAGCATCCGCGCCTGGAACGAGCCCTTCCCCGCCGATGCGACGTACCGCGACGGGGCATCGCCGAGCGCCAGCGCCTGACGCGCCAGCCGCTCCGCCTCGTCCAAGTCGCCCGACAGCACGTGCGCGATGCAGAGCTCGTACACGAGGTCGGTGTAGTCGGGCCACCAGCCGAGTGCCTCGACCGCCAGCTCGATCGCACCCGCGACGTCACCGGTCTCGCGGCGCGAGCCGACCGTCCGCAGGACCAGCAACGGAGCGTACTGCTGCTCGAGTCCGGCCGCTCCCTCGGTGCGCAGGAGCGTCAGCGCCTCCTCGAACCACGTGACCGCGTCGTTCCAGCGACCGGCGCTGCCGTGCTCGGTCCCGATGTTGAAGCACGTGAACGCCGTTCGCCCCTGCTCCAGCTGCGACATCAGCAGCCCGAGGTTGCGGCTGCGCTTGTCACGCCCGTCGACGACGCGCGCGAGGTAGCCGAAGTGGTTGATCCGCACGTCGCTCGTCCGGATGCGCCCCGGCAGCCAGGTCGGCAGCGTGGCCGAGACCTGCTCGTGCACCACGCCGCTCCACACGTAGTCGGGTCGACGCTGGAACAGGCGCATCGGGGTGTGCGCGACCTCCGCGCCCAGCTCGGCGGCGCCGAGGAAGTGGGTCTCGACCAGCTGCCACCCCTCCACCCACGTCTGGCGTGCCAGGTCGCGCAGGCGCGCGCCGTCGTCCTCGACGAGGTGCTCGTCGGCGTCCAGGTAGAGCACCCAGTCGCCCGTCGCGTGCCGCAGTGCCTCGTTCCGGGCGTCGCTGAACGAGCCCGTCCACGCGAACTCCACCAGGGTGGCACCGTGCTCGGCGGCGATCTCGCGGGTGCGGTCGGAGGACCCCGTGTCGACGACGATCAGCTGGTCGACGTACGGTGCCACGGCCTCGAGGCAGCCGGGCAGCATCTCCTCCTCGTCCTTCACGATCATGCAGAGGGAGATGGTGCGCTCAGGCAGGTGCCGAGCCGCCTCGGCGATGCCCTTCACGCGCGAGCGCGCACGGGAATAGGTCGGGGCGAGCCGCTCGGCGGTCGCAGCGACGCCACTCCAGCCGTGCTTGCCTCGCGCTCCGCACGCCCGCAGGTGGTCAGGTGCCGCGTCATGGCTCGGATCGATGTCGAGCACGGTCTGGAACAGGTGGCGCGCCGAGGCGATGTCGCCCAGGCCGAGCGCCACCATCCCCAGCAGGTCCAGCAGCTCGGGCTCGTGGGGGTGCTCCTCCAGCGCCGGAACGAGCACCGCGGCGGCACGGTCGAGCGGCGCGAATCGCTCGGCCAGGTCCTCCTCCGATCGTTCGAACGCGTGGCGCACGAGCATCGTCGCGGACATGCGACGCGCGGCGTGCGCGTGGTGCGGGTCGGTCGAGCTCGCACCGATCCGGGCCAGATCGACCACGCGATCCCACGCCCCCTCCTCCCCCAGCTCCGTGAGGGCGGCGTTGAACTCCGCCAGGACCCCCTCCGTGTCGTCGAGCACGGCGATGATCCGCTCCTCGTGCGTCTCGGGCACGTGGACGCGTGCGGTGCGGAAACGGGGGT
>JAOPYS010000421.1 GCA_025964465.1 Thermoleophilia bacterium | reverse complement strand
GCGAGGGGCGGAGCGTGACCTACCGCTGGGTCCCGGGAACAGCAGCGCAGTGGGGTGACCTGCTCGACCGTGATGCGCCGTTCGACGAGCTGCCGACCACGCTCGTGGAGCTGCGGGTCGAGGCGATGGACGATCCGCGCACGAGCCGCATCCGCGTGCTTGAAGCGGGGTTCGCGGCGCTGCCGCGGGAGGTCGCCGCGCCGATGGCAGCGGGCAACACGGGGGGCTGGGAGTACTGCCTCGGTCGCCTCGACGGCGTGCTGGGTGCCGGTGTCGCGGCGGGCTGACCCGCGGGCGCGACCGCGGGCCGGGTCCGGTGGAGGCGACGTGTTCGCCGCGCTCGCCGACCCCACCCGCCGCCGCATCCTGACGTCGGCCGGTCGATCGCCGGGGTGCACGTCGACCGCCCTCGCGACGGAGCTCGGCATCACCCGCCAAGGTGTCGCCAAGCACCTCGACGTGCTCGAGCAGGCCAACCTGCTCGTGCGCCGCCGGGTTGGTCGCGAGGCGCGCATCGACGTCGAGATCCGGGCGCTCGAGGAGGTCGTCGGGTTCGTGCGCGAGGTCGCGGGCGCGCAGTGGGACGAGCGTCTCGGGCGCCTGGCCGACCTGTTCGCCCCGGACGGAGGCTGACCCGCCCGGCAGCCCCGGGTTCGCGGCATGTCCGCAGCGTCACGTGTGCGTCCCCGGATGCCGCGGGGCGCAGTTCCTCGCACCATGGGAGCAGAAGCCTGCAGGCCAGGCCCCCACCGCGAGTCCAGAGGAATGCCGACATGACCACCCCCGCGATGCTCATCTGTTACGACGGATCCGACACGGCCAAGGAAGCCATCGAGCGAACGGCGCAGCTGCATCCAAGTGCCGAGGTCGCGGTGCTCTCGGTCTGGCAGCCCATGCAGGCGTTCGTCATGTCCTGGGGCCTGATGGCCGGGGACCTCGGCCACATGGATTCGGAGTCGAGGAAGGCCGCGCAGCAGCTCGTCGCCGAGGGCGCGACGATCGCTCGGGCGGCTGGCCTGGAGCCGACGCCCTACGTGGCGGAGGCGCCGTACTCGGTCGGGCGAACGATCCTCGACTGGGCTCGCGTGAACGAGGTGAAGCTCATCGTCATCGGGGCGACGGGGCACTCCGCGTTCGCCGATGCGATGTCCGGCAGCGTGGCGAATGCCGTCGTGCACCATGCGACGGCCCCGGTGCTGCTGGTCCGTCTCCCGGAACGTGCCACCACCCACCACCACGAGGCGGAGCAGGTACCGGCCACGGCGGCCCACTGACCACCACCGGGATCGCTCACGCGAAGCGGTGGAGCGCTTCGCCTGCGATGGCGAGCGAGGCGACGACGAGCCACGGCGCGACGCCGCGCACCACCAGCGCCAGGAACGACGCTGCTGCCAGCGCGACGTCGACCAGGTCGTGGACGGCGCCGGTCCAGACGGGGTCGTACAGCGCGGCGACGACCAGTCCGGTCACGGCGGCGTTGGTCCCGGCGAGCGCCGACCGCAGTCGCGCGGACCGCCCGAGGGCGTCCCAGAACGGCAGCACTCCGACGAGGAGCAGGGCGGCGGGCGCGAAGATCGCGACCACCGCGAACGCGGCGCCGGCAACGCCGCTCGGCGCCACGCCCAGGGACGCGCCGAGGTAGGCGGCGAACGTGAACAGTGGCCCGGGCACCGCCTGCGCGGCGCCGTACCCGGCGAGGAACGTGCCGTCGCTCACCCATCCGGGGTCGACGACCGCGTCGTGCAGCAGCGGCAGCACGACGTGGCCGCCGCCGAACACGAGCGCACTGGTCCGGTAGAACGCAGCGAAGACGTCGATCGCATCGAGCTGCGTGAGCGAGGATGCGATCGGGAGTGCGACCAGGAGCGTCGCGAAGGTCGCGAGGGCGATGGTGCCCGCCCGACGCGAGACCGGGGACCTCGTCGGCTCGTGCGGTGGCAAGCCGACGGATCGCAGGCCGAAGGCGCCGGCGACCGCCCCGGCGAGGATCACCAACACCTGGAGCGGAGCCCCGTGGACAGCGAGCATGATCGCCGCGGCGGCGATGGCGATGACGGTACGCGGCGCGTCCGGCGCGAGCGATCGCCACATCGACCACGCAGCCGCGCCGACGACCGCCACGGCCGCGAGCTGCAGCCCGTGGACCCAGCCTGCGTGCGCGAGGTCGAGCCCCGTCGCCCCGAGCGCGAGGATGGTGAGCAGGATGGCGGACGGCAACGTGAAGCCGAGCCACGCCGCGAGCCCACCGCCCCACCCGGCACGGCGCAGGCCGATCGCCATCCCGAGCTGGCTGCTCGCCGGGCCGGGGAGCACCTGGCACAGGGTGACCAGGTCGGCGAACTCGTGCTCGCCGAGCCACCTGCGTCGCGCGACGTACTCACGGTGGAAGTAGCCGACGTGGGCGATCGGGCCCCCGAACGACGTCAGTCCGAGCCGGAGCGCGACGCGGAACACCTCGCCGACGGAGGCCGGGTCGGGCGTGCCATCTGCGTCTGGAACCCGGTCGCGCATGTCGCGACCCTACGCGCAGCTCAGGTCGGCGCGGGTGCGGGCGGCGGCGTGCGCTCGTGCAGCGTCAGCGTGATGATGCCCCCGTCGCGGGCCTGGCCGCGGGTGAGCTGGGCGCGCAGGGTCTTCGTGCCCCCGCTCGGCACGTCGTACGTGACCTTGGATGCGGCCTCGCCCTGCACCGTGACGTCGATCGTCCCCGAGCAGGAGGTCGGCGCGTCGCCGCAGGTGAGCAGGAGCGGCACCCGCCCGCGCCCGTCCGGCGTGACCAGCCCCGTGGGGAGCGTCAGTGCCGGCTTGGCCACCGGTGCTCCCGGCAGCGGGACCGCGTTGACGATGATGAGCGTCCCGTCGGGCGTGCCGCTGCCGGACGGGTTGAAGCACCCGTCGAACTCGAATGCCGGGTTGACGACCTGGTGGCCGTGCGTGTCGACGATGTTGAGCGGCCCGACGAGCTTGCTGGACCCGGCCGCCGTGTAGCAGTCGTTGCTGTGCACGTTCATCTCGACCTTGGCGCTGCCGTCGGGGTTCGGGACGTTCGGGTCGGTGTAGGCGACCTGGCAGATCCAGTCGCCGCCCGGGCCCGCGTCGTCGACGGTCGGCCCGCCCTTGTCGCACACGGCGTGCGCGTCGAGCGACTTCGCGGTCACGCCGCGGTGCCCCGTGACCTTGGAGAGCGCGACGTAGCGGTTCGCGTACGTGCGCTCGAGGGAGCGTTCCAGCCGCGGACGCGTGACCGTGGTCGAGCTGGTCGGTCCACCGGAGCAGCCCGTCATCGTGACGGTGGCGAGGACGAGGAGCACGAGGCTCGTTGCTGTGGTTCGGGCGTGTCGCATGTGGTCACCCCAGGTAGTCGCGACGTCGGAAGACGACGAACGCGATCGTGATGGAAACGATGCACCACACGGCGCTGACGACGAGCCCGACCACGAGCGGCCCGGAGAACGCCGGGTCGGCGAAGAGCCCGTGCCACGCCTCGAGCGGCGTGGTGAGCAGCAGCGGCCGGATCAGCTCGACCCCGCCGAGCGCGCCGACGAGCTGCATCACCAGCCCGAGCGCGACGGGCGCGGCGATGCCGACCGCGACGTTGCGTGTCAGCACCGACAGCGCGATCGCGAGGCAGGTGAACCCCAGCAGCGGCGCTGCGACGCTGGCCCAGCTCTCGATCACCAATCGTGCGGCGTCGTGTGACGCGATCACCTGGCCGTTGAGCCCCACCAGTGGCTGGTGACCGATCAGGACCACGCTCGCGACGATCGTGCTCGTCGCCAGGATGACGTAGGCGACGAGCGCGAACCCCAGCGCCACGAACGTCTTGCCGACGAAGAGCTGGGTCCGGCTCGTCGAGCGGGTGAGGATCGTCTTCCAGCTGCCGTGCTGGTCCTCGGAGGCGAAGATGTCACCCGCCACGATCGAGGTGAGCAGCGGCAGCAGCCACTGACCGGCGAAGCCGAGCAGCAGCAGCGGCATCGACCACCCGCTGTCGTGGATGAACCGACCGAACAGGGTGTCCTTCGGCGGCCGGGCCTGGCCGTTCATCACGATCGCGATGATGATCGGGATGACCGCAGCCACGACGAGCGTGATCGGCGTGCGCTTCTGGGCGAGCAGCTTGCGCGTCTCGAACGACATCACGGCTGCGATGCCCGGCCTGCGCGTGGGTGTGTGGTTCATGCGGGCACCTCCGGTGCGGCGTCGCCCTCCGTCAACAGAAAGAACAGCGTCTCGAGCGGGGCCCGATCAGGTTCCAGCGACCGCAGGTGCACGCCCGCCGCCACGAGCGCAGCCACGTACGCATCGATCTCGTCCTGACGCCCGTACGCGAGCAGGTCGCCCTCCTCGGATCGCGCGATCCGCAATCCCGGCAGGGTCGCAGCGACCTCACGGGCACGGTCATCGTCGCTCGTCACGAACCGGTGACCGCTGGAGGGAGCCCGCTCGCGCAGCTCGGCGATGGAGCCGTGGTAGAGCACCGATCCTGTGCGCATGATCGTGACCTTGTCGCACGTCTCCTCGACCTCGTGCAGGTCGTGCGAGGAGAGCAGCACCGTCAGGCCCTCTCCCGCGAGCCGGCCGATGAGCGCCCGCATATCGCGGATGCCGGCTGGGTCGAGGCCGTTGGACGGCTCGTCCAGCACGAGCAGCTCGGGCGCGCGGAGCAGGCTGGCGGCGACGCCAAGCCGCTGGCGCATGCCGAACGAGTAGCCGCCGACCTTGTCGCGCTGGCGGTCGGCCAGGTCGACGGTTCGCAGCACGTCGTCGATGCGGTCGCCGTCGACGCCGCCGTCGAGGCGCGCCAGGCCCTCGAGGTTCTTCCGCCCGGACAGGTACGGATAGAAGCGCGGGCTCTCGATGAAGCCCCCCACGCCGTCGAGCATGCGCGGCCCGTCATCGGCCCAGGACCGACCGAACAGCCGCACCGTGCCGGCGTCCGGGCGGATGAGCCCGAACATCATCCGCAGCAGGGTCGTCTTGCCGGCACCGTTCGGGCCGAGCACCCCGTACACCGTGCCGGGCGCCACCTGCAGCGAGACGTCCGCGACCGCGGTGACCTCGCCGAACTGCTTGACGACGTGCTGGACGTCGACTGCCAGTGCCTGCTCCATGCTGCTCCGATGTGTGCGCACCTGATCCTCGCACACCATCGCCCGCGGACCTGAACGGAACCTGACATCGAGCCCCGGTACGAGGCCGGAGCCCCTGCGCTCAGCGCCGCTGCAGCGCGTCGAGCGCGACGGCGAGGGCCATGGCCAGGCGGCGGTCGACGAGGTGGGCCGTGTCGCCGGCGAGGTTGAGGTCGTACACGTCACGCAGGCCGAGCCGCCGCGTGTGCGACCCGATCTTCTTGCCCTCCTGCGGCGTCCCCGGCCCGGCGAGGACCTCGAAGCCGTAGGGGATGAAGGCGAGCACGAAGTCGATGTAGGGGATGAAGGAGAGGAAGCGGCGGATGATCGCGAAGGCCTTGCTGGCCTCCTGGATCGTGGCGACCTCCGACCCTGCGGCGTCGCGCAGCAGCCACGTCGAGCGCAGGATGCTGGCCTTGCCCGCCTTCTTGAGCGAGCCGATCGACGCGCCGTCCGGGGTGGTCAGCTCGTAGCTGCCGCGCAGCTCGAGGACCTTCTTCGCCGTGAGCTGGAAGAGCGTCGTGTCGCCGTCCTTGAACACGATCTGCTCGCGCAGCTTGAGGCGCTTCTGGTTGACGAGCGCCACCTGCGCACCGGACTCGGGCTTGGCGCTCGTGTCGCCGGCCTTGGCCTCGCAGATCTCGTAGCGGTTCACCATCGGCCGGATCTTCTGGCGCACGACGTAGTGGTCGGCGGTGAAGCGCGAATCGGTGGAGGCGACGTCGGTGCGGGCGGGCGTGGTCATCTGGATCCTCGATGGTCGGGCGGCGGGCGGAACG
>JAOPYS010000404.1 GCA_025964465.1 Thermoleophilia bacterium | reverse complement strand
GCGAGGGTGGAGTGCTCGTCGACGTGGCCGGGCTCGTGCGCCGGCCCGGCGTGTACCGGCTCCCAGCGGGTGCGCGGGTGCACCAGGCCCTGGCTGCGGCGGGCGGGGTGCGTCCCGGGGCCGACCTCACGCGCATCAACCGTGCGGCGGCCGTGGTGGACGGCCAGCAGGTCGTCGTGTCGCCGATCGCGCCCGTGGCGCCATCGGGCAGGGGCGCGTCGGCGCCCGCCGGCGTACCGACCAGCGGGCCCGTCTCGCTCAACTCGGCGGATGTCGCGGCGCTCGACGCGCTGCCGGGCATCGGGCCGGTCACCGCGCAGCACATCGTGGCCGAGCGCGAGAAGTCGGGTCCGTTCGCCTCGGTCGACGACCTCGACCGCGTGTCGGGCATCGGCCCGGCGACGATCGAGGCGCTACGCGAGGTGGTCACGCCGTGAGTCGGCGTGTCGCCGGCCCCGGCGCCGTGGACCCGCTCCGGCGCACCCGCTCCGCCCTCCGGCTCGTCCCCGTCCCCACGCGCGTCGCGTGGGTCGCGCTGGTCGTGGCGATCACGCTCGTGGAGCTCGGCGTGCGGGGGACGACGCAGCCGTCCCCCGTCGACGTGCCCGTGCCGAGCCTGGTGCAGCCCGCAATCGAGCGGCTGCGGTCGGTGCCGCTCGTCACCATCCACGACCCCGAGGCCGCGGCGATCGCCAGCGGGGTGGTGTTCGGTCGGACCGACGACGTCTCGACCGAGGACCAGGCCGCCTTCCTCGACAGCGGCCTGTGGCACCTGCTCGCCGCGTCCGGGCAGAACATCGCGCTCGTGGCGACGTGCTGCATCCTGCTGGCCCGTCGCCTCGGGGCCGGGCGCACCACGGGCGCGGTGCTGGCGCTCGTGGCGATCCCGCTGTACGTGGCGATCGTGGGCAGCGGCGCCTCGATCGTGCGGGCGGGTCTGATGGGCGAGCTGGGCATCGCCGCGTGGCTGGCGGGTCGCCTGCCCGACCTGCGCCACCTGCTGGTCGTCGTGGCGGCCGCGATCTGCTGGGCGTGGCCCGGCGCGCACCGCGGGCTGGGGATGCAGCTGTCGTTCGCCTGCGTCGTGGCACTCGCGCTGTGGGCGGTGCCCGCAACGCGCTGGTTCACGGCGCGCGGGGTGCCCGAGCCGATCGCCGCCGCGCTCGTCGCCACGCTCCTGTGCAGCGGCGTGACGGCACCCATCCTCGTGCTGCGCACGGGCAGCGCACCCCTGCTCGGGACGATCGCCAACGCGGTGGCCGTGCCGCTCGCCGGCGCCATCCTCGTCGTCGGCCTCGCCGGGTCGTCGATCGCCCTGCTGGCCGACGCGGTCGGGCACCCCGCCCTGGCGGACCTCGCGATGGCGCCCGTGGGCTGGCTCGCGTCGCTGCTGCTCGCCGTCGCCCACCGCGCGGCGGCGCTGCCGGCCGCGCAGACGACCTCGCACGTCGCAGCGATCGGTGTGCCGCTCGCCGCGCTCGTGCTCGCGCTGGTGCCGACCGATCGGCGGCGCCTCCGGCGGGTCGCGCTCGCCGTCGGCGCGGCCTGCCTGGTCACCCCGGCGCTGCACCCCGTGCTCGTGCGCACGCCGCTCGCGCGGCTCGGCGGGCAGCTCGCGCCGCCACCCGCCGGCGCCCTGCGCATCGCTTCGCTCGACATCGGCCAGGGGGATGCCACGCTCGTGTGGTCCGACCACGCGGCCGTGCTCATCGACACGGGCCCACCGGACGGGCGCGTCGTCGACCGCGTGCGCGCGATGGGCGTGGACCACGTCGATGCGATCGTGCTCACCCACGACAGCCTCGACCACCGCGGCGGCTTCCCGGCCGCGCTCGCGGCGCTCCACCCGGACTGGGTGGGCATCCCGCGCCACGGCCTCGGGGACTGGGGGCGAGTCCGCGCCGCCGCGCCGCGCATCGTCGAGCTGTGCGCCGGCAGCCGGTTCCGCGTCGGCACCGCCGAGCTCGACATCATGCACCCGCGCTGCGACGGGACGGTCCGCCCGCACACGAGCGACCGCCACAACGACGCGGCGATGGTGACGCTCGTGCGCCACGGCGAGGTCCGCGCGGTCGTGCCCGCCGACGCCGAGGCGCCCGTGCTGCTCGACCTCGACCTGCCGGGGCTCGACCTGCTGCGCGTCTCCCACCACGGCTCGGCCGACCCCGACCTGCCGGCGCTGCTCGCCCGCGTGCACCCGGACGTCGCCTCGATCAGCGTGGGGGAGGGCAACTCCTACGGGCACCCCACCGCCACGACGCTGCACGCCCTGGACGCCGCCGGCGTGGAGGTCCACCGCACCGACCGTGAGGGGACGATCGTCTTCGAGAGCGACGGGCACCTCATCTCGCTGCTCGGCTGAGTCCCGCCCCGGGAGGCAGCACCCGGTCGGATAGGATCGGGGTCGGATGCCCGCCCTCGAACCCGCCTACCTCGTGCTCGGCACCGACCTCGCCAAGGTGGCGGTCGTGCTCGACCGCCTGCGCGCGCACTTCCCGCCCGAGGCGATCGAGTCGCAGCCGGCCGCGTCCGGCAGTGCGCGAGCGCTCGTGGATTCCTTCATGACGATGGGCCTGCTCGCCGAACAGCGGCTCGTCATCGTCACGGCCGCACACGAGTGGCCGGCCGACGACGTCTCGCTGGTGCTGACGTACCTCGACGATCCCGCGCCCGACGTCGTGCTGCTGCTGGTGGCCGACAAGCTCGCGGCGAACAGCCGCCTGCGAAAGGCCTTCGCCAAGCCGCGGCTGATCGAATGTGCCGGGCCCGGCACCCCCGTCGAGCTGCGCGAGTGGGCCGAGCGGGTGTTCTCCGCCAGCGGCGCCCGTGGCGACCGCAACGCGGTGAAGCGGCTGATCGAGCTGTGCTGCGGCATCGACCTGGCCGACAAGCGCGCCGTGAAGGAGCTCGACGGCAGCGACCTCGCGCGCCTGCGCACCGACGTCGCGCTCGCGGAGCCGCTCGCGTCGCCGGTCACGAACGAAGCGCTGGGCGCCGTGCGTCAGGTCTTCGAGGAGCTCGAGTTCCAGAGCCTCGTCGGCCGGGTCGACGCGCTGATCGCCCGCTGACGACCCGCAAATCGTGCGGACCGGCGCGCTTCGCTGCGAGCAAGGGAGGGCGCGTCGCGTGGTGATCCGGTAGCGTCGAGGGATGGCCTCACTGCGCGATCGCGTGGGGCGTCTACGCGTACGCCATCACTCCACCCGCGCGAGAGCAGCTCGCGACCACGCACGCCGACATGATCGGCCGATGGGAGGGCAAACCGCTCGTGCGCCGCCGTTAGAATTCAGTCGAACAGATCGTTCGCGACCGCGCGCTCGTAGGCGCGGCGGAGCGTCTCGTGGCCCGGCTCGACGCCTTCCTGGAGCTTGTCGCCGCCGAAGACGGCGCGGACGAGATCGTGGGCGCTCGAAGCCTCCGACGCCTTCCGGAGCGCCGCGAGCGCGCGCTCGAAGTCCTCGGGAGCGAGGTTCCGGCGGACCGCGATCACGTCGGTCGGGATCGGCCCGAACGTGGCGATGACGCGGACCTTGTGGTCCTCTTCTGTCCACGCGCCCTCCGTCGCCATCTCGCCGCTGCCGTCGGGCGAGCGCGCGAAGGTGCCGGCGACATCGCATTCGCCGCGCGCCATCGCGTGGAGCACCTCGCGGTGCGAGCCGTAGAACTTCTCGCTCCGGAACGTCGTCGCGGGATCGAGGCCGAGCGCGGCGAGCTCGATGCGCGGCACGACGAACCCCGCCGCGCTCCACGGATCGACCCAGCCCGCGCGGAGGCCCTGGAGGTCGGCCATCGTCACGACCTTCGATTCCTCGGAGACGACGAGCGCGGCCGCGTACGACGTGCGACCCGCACGGACGATGCTGCCGAGCGCGGTCACGCCCTCCGCGATGCGGGCGAACACCACGGGCGGGAGCCACGCGAGATCGCTCTTGCCCTCGCGCACGCTCGTGGCGAGGGCCTCGTACGTCGGCGCGGGGACGCGCTCGAGCGTGACCTCGGCCTCGGCCGCGACCCACTTCGCGAGGGCATCGAACGCGGCGGCGGCCTTGCTCTCGTCCGGCGCCGCGACGAGCCCGAAGGTCAGGCGGGGGCTTTCCGGGTTCATGGCCCCAAATTATGCCGGAAAGCCCCGCCGATTGTCAGCCTTTGAGGAAGGCGAGGAGATCGGCGTTGATGATCGCCGCGTGCGTCGTCGGCATCCCGTGCGGGAAGCCGGG
>JAOPYS010000388.1 GCA_025964465.1 Thermoleophilia bacterium | reverse complement strand
CGCGCCCATCGCTGCTCGGGCCGCTCCTGCCGCTCGCGGCCGCGGCGCTCCTCCTCCTGCTGCTCTGGGTCCACGGCGCCGCCCGCGCCACCGCCCGACGCGCGGAGGTCGAGCGATCGTTCGCCGGCCTGGTCGTGCTGCACCACGGCGTCGCGTACTCGGTCGCCGACTCGCCGATGCTGGGCGAGCACCCGACGCGCCGCCAGGCAGCGCGCGCGGCACTCGACCGCGGCGGATGGGCACTCGTCGTGCACGCGTGGGACCGCTACTACCTGCTCGCTGCGACCCCCGCCACGGCCGCGACGCCCCGCACGTCGCCGGTGTCGTTCCGCTCGCGCGCCGTCGCCGACGTCGTGCCCGCCATCCGCGACGACGTCGCGCTCGGCGCCTGACCCACCCGGCATTCCCCCACTATGAGGTCGATGTTGCCGCTCAGCGGCAACATCGACCTCATAGTGGGGAGGGGGCTACTCGGGCGTCACCTGGAGGTCGCGCACGACGCGCAGGCGCTCGGCGCGGACGGTCTGCGCGTCACCGCTCTTGGCGGCGTCGAGGCACTCCTCGATCGCCGGGGCCAGCGTGCGGGGGTTGAAGGGCTTGGTGATGTACTGCAGCGCGCCGGTGTTGAGGCCGCGCTCGTGGTCGCGCAGGTCGGCGCGCGCGGTGAGGAAGATGATCGGGATGGCGCTCGTGGAATCCTCCTTGAGCAGCTCCTCCGCGACCTCCCACCCATCCTTGTAGGGCATCATCACGTCGAGCAGGATGATGTCCGGGTGCTCCTCGTGGGCGACCTCGATCGTGCGTCGCCCGTCCGGCGCCTCCACGACCTGGAAGCCCTCGGCCTCCAGGTTGACGCGCACCAGCAGGCGGATCGGCGTCTCGTCGTCCGCGACCAGCACCTTGATGCCGGATCGATCCCGCTGCTCGCTCATCTCGCTCCGTTCGAATCGCCCGTCTGCCCCACAGGGAGTTCCACCGTGAAGGTACTACCCTCCCCGAGCCGCGAGGATACCCAGATGCGTCCGCCCATCGCGTCCACGAGCCCCTTGGAGATGTAGAGCCCCAGGCCCGAACCCGAGATGCCGTTCGCCCCGGGCGACACGTAGAACTTCGTGAACAGCTGCTTCTGCTCCGCCGGTGAGATCCCCACCCCGCTGTCATGGACACCGATGCGGACCGCACCGTCCTCCATTCCCATGTCGACGCGGATCTCGCCGCCCTCGGGCGTGAACCGCGCGGCGTTGTCGACGAGGTTGGCCAGCACGGTCTCGAGCTTCTCGGCGTCGGCGCGCACGCTCAGGTGCTGCTGGTCGCCGAAGATCGTGATGTGGCGGCGCGCGCCGCGGTCACGGGCGCGGCCCACGGCGTCCCGCACGACCGGCCCGACGACGACGTCGGAGACGTGCACCTCGACGCTGCCGGCATCGATGCTCGACACCTGCAGCAGGTCGTCGACGATGCCCGTGAGGCGCTCCGTCTCGGTGGCGATGTACTCCAGGAAGACGCGGCGGTCCTCCTCCGGGAAGGCCATGTCGTCACGCAGCAACGTGCTCGCGAACCCGTAGATCGAGGTGAGTGGCGTGCGCAGCACGTACGAGACGGTCGAGACGAAGTCGCTCTTGAGCCGGTCGAGCGTGTAGGTGGCTGAGACGTCGCGGAACGCGTGGATCCAGCCCTCCGTCGCGTCGCCCGACCCCTGCAGGCGCGAGGAGGTGAACGACAGGAACACCGGCACCCCGCTCGGTCGCGCTTCGACGATGGAGACTCCCTCGTCGACGACCGTGTCGGGCGCGAGCGAGAACACGTCGCGCCACTGCCGCCCGCGGGCCTGCTCCTCGTCGATGCCGGTGATCTCGGCCGCCGCGCGGTTCCAGATCGTGATGCGCCCCGTGGCGTCGGTGGCGAGGATGCCCTCGCCGATCGACTCGAGGAGGATCTGCAGGCGCTCGCGCTCGCGGCGGATGTCGTCGTACAGCTCGGCGTTGCGGATGGCGATGGCCGCGCTCGACGCGAAGCTCTCGAGCGAGGCGACCTCGGCCGAGCTCCAGCTGCGCTGCCGACGCGAGTACACGCTCAGCACGCCGATCAGGTGCCCGCGCGGGTGGCGCAGCGGCACGCCCAGGAACCCGCCGTAGCGCTCGCCCGCGTTGCTCTGGGCGGCACCCTCGCTCGCGTGCTCCTCCACCGTCACGGAGCGGCGCGACCGCGCGACCTCCTCGACCAGCCCGCCGATCGGCGAGGCGAGCAGCGCCGCCACGAGCGATTCGTCACGGCCGGCGGAGGAGTACACGCGCAGCTCCGACACCCCGACGGTCGAGGTCAGCGACGTCGATTCCACCCGTCGCCCCGCGTCGTCGGGGTCGCCCGCACGTCGGCCGCTGCTGCCGCGGTCGACGGAGGCGGCGCGCGCGGCCGTGTCGCCCGCGATGGCGAGCGAGCAGGCGTCGACCTCGAGCAGGATGGCGGCCTGGTCGACGATCCGGTCCAGCACGGTCTGCGCCTTGAGCGTCTCGGCGATGAGCGCGCTGACGTCCGCCAGCACCTCGCTGAGCCGGCGCGTGCGGCGCTCGTTCTCGAACAGCCCGGCCCGCTCGAGCGCGGCGGTCGCGGCCGTGGCGAGGTTGTTGGCCACGACCAGCTCCTCGTCCCCGAACCGCACCGTGGAGCGGAAGCACACGACGACGATCGCGGAGTGGTGGCCGTGCACGGCGACCGGCACGGCGAGCTGGCTGGCGATGCCGGCCGACCCCATCAGCGCGCGCCACTTCGGGCCGAGCCGCTCGTCGGTCACCACGGCGCGGCTCGTCACGACACGCCGCAGTTCCATCGCGAGGGTGGCGGTGGACTCACCGAACGCGCCCGGTTCCGACAGCCCCTCGACGACCTCCTCCGGTGCCAGCCACGACCCCTCGACGTGCAGGTCGTCCTCGACCGCGTCGGCGCCGGGGCCGCCCGGCGTGGACGCGGCGCCCCCGATGACGATGGCCCAGTCGCCGTCGAGCACCTCAGTCGCGGCCTGCGCCAGCGCGGCGAGCGTGGCAGGGCGCGACAGGCTGGCGGAGAGCACCTGGCTGATGCGGTAGAAGCCGGCCTGGATGCGCGCCTGGCGCGAGTGGGTAGAGTAGGCGTCGGCGTTGTGCAGCGCCAGCGAGGCGAGGTCGGCGAACGCCTCGAGCAGCGTCTGGTCGCGCTCGGTGAAGGTGCGGAAGGTGGCGCGGTCGGCGACCGAGATGACGCCGCGCAGGTCGCCCTGCCAGCGCACCGGCACCGCGATCGCCCGGGCCACCCCACGGAACACGGGGTGGATCTCAGCGCCCAGGTCGTGCTCGTAGTCGTTGGTCAGCTGCGAGACGCCGCTCTGCACCACGCGGCCGGCCAGGCCCTTCATGCCGACCTGCTCGCCCACCGCCTGGCGCTCGGCCTCACCGAAGGCCGCCGAGAGCGTCAGCGTGCCCTGCTCGCGGTCGTACACGTAGAAGGCGGCGCTCGCCGTGCGCAGCAGCTTCACCACCTCCGCCACGATGTGCTCGAGGACGCGGTCGAAGCGCAGGTCGGCGGTGAGCGACTGGGCCGCG
>JAOPYS010000387.1 GCA_025964465.1 Thermoleophilia bacterium | reverse complement strand
GGTGCAGCTCGGCGTCGAAGAAGTCCGGGCCCATGAGGTGGCCGTGCAGCTGCGGGTTCGGGAAGTCGATCGTCTCGACCGGGGCGCCGCCCTCGATCTTGAGCGAGCCGTCCTCGGATGCGGTGAGGGTCAGCTCGAACTCGGTGAAGCGGCCGCGCAGCCACGTGAGGCCGAAGTGCTTCACGCGGAAGTTCGCGACCGAGTGGATGGAGTCGAGCGCCCAGGTTCCGGCTTCGATGCGGTTGGTCGTGGCAGTGGTCATGTGTCCTCCGGGGTAAATGGTTGCGTGCGCAACTATGCGTCTCCCAGAGTGTAGCCACGGATGGTTGAGCGCGAAACCTTTCCTGTGAGGTTGTTGCAACCTGTGCGCGGTGGGGGGATCCGCTCAGGCTCCGGATCCACGCGCCGATGCGGGTTGCGATGGATTTCCGAGTGCAGCGGAACCGCCCCTCGCGCGTGATCGTCGTGGTCGCGCTGCTGCTGGGCGTCCTCGCGCTGCCGGCCTCCTCGCCGGCCGCCGCGGCCCACGACACCCGCAGCGATGCCCAGCTCGCGGTCCTTGCGACACAGCTGGAAGCGGAGACCCAGGCGCTCGGCGAATCGCTGCTGGTCGGTGACGAGCGTCGCGACGACCTGGCCAACGAGCGGGCCGTCGCCCGTGAGCAGCTCGGCCAGTGGCTCGCCCAGGCGTACGTCAGCAACAGCACGGGGGGCGACGTCGTCACGCAGCTGTTCGTCTCCGGCTCGCTGGCCGAGGCCGCCGACCGGATCCGGGTCGCCGCCATCATCGCCGACCACCACGCCCGCCTCGATCGCACGCTCGACGAGGCCGAGGGCCGGCTGGACGTGGAGCAGCTGGATCGCGCCCGCAAGGTGACCCGGCTCACGGCCGCACAGGCCGAGCTCGTGCAGGTGCACGAGGAGCAGGGGCGGCGCGCCGAGGCGCGCGCCGAGGCCGACCGTGCCCGCGCGGCCCGGCAGGCCGTTGCCAACGAGAAGCGGCAGGCAGCGGCATCGGCGACAGCGGCTGCATCGGCGACCGCGGCGGCCGCGGCCGCGGCAGCGGCGACGCAGGTGTCGCCTGGCTCGCTCGTCGCGTCGATCTCACCCGGGCCGGGGCCCGTCGTCCCCATGGTCACGGGGCCGCCGACGCCCCAGTCGATCGACGGCTACCTCGCGGCGAAGGGCTCCCCGATGGCGGGGCAGGGGATGGCCTTCCTGGTCAGTGCGCAGCGGTGGCAGGTCGACCCGCGGCTGCTCGTGGCGATCGCCGGGGCGGAGAGCAACTTCGGCCAGCAGACGTGCGGTCCCAACAACGCGTGGGGATGGGCCTGCCCGAACGACCCCGCCGACTTCCAGTCCTGGGCCGACGGCATCGACACCGTGATGCGCGGCCTGCGCACCGGGTACCTCGACGAGGGGCGCACCTCCGTCGCGCTCATCCAGCAGAAGTACTGCCCCGTCGGCGCCGCCAACGACCCGACCGGCCTCAACAACCACTGGGCCACCAACGTCACGCGGTTCCTGCTCGAGCAGGGCGGCGACCCGGCGACCGTCGGCCCCGGCCCGACCGCCGGGTTCACGATGCCCGATCTCGGCGGCCTCGGCATGGGCCAGGGCTCCAGCTCCGGCGAGGAGTAGGCGAGCGAGGCGCAGGCGGCCAGCGCTCCGGCGCGGGGCGGCCACCCCGGTGGTGCGCGCCGCCGCCGGGAGGCCCGAGCCTCGACGTTCGGGCATGAGCCACGTCGCCGCACACTCCGCCGTCGTCCCCGCCGTGGCGCCTCCTGTCGCCGCAACGACGAGCGCGCCCCCGATCGAGGTGCCTGCCGACTTCATGGCGCTGCTCGACGGTGCCGTGCGTGACGGGACGGCCGATGCGAACGCCTTCGCCCGCGAGCACACGCCCGCCGAGCGCTGGATGGTCCCGGACTGGGCGCTGCTGCGGATGGGCTGGCCGCCCCAGGATGACAAGGAGGACCTCGCCTACCTCCACGCCGTGGCCAAGACGCGCACCCCGAAGGGGGTCGAGGCCGCCCAGTACTGGGCGAAGCACGGGCTGACCGACGAGTGGGAGCGGATGCTCGACGAGTACGCCAAGCGCGTCGGGCCGGTCCAGGCCCGCGCCGGGCGCAAGCTCCTGCACGACGCGCTCATGATGACGAACGAGGTGACGCAGACGGCCAAGGCGGCCGCCAACCGCAAGCGTCCCTTCGTGGTCGATCCCACGCTCGAGCTGGCCGTCGACAAGCCCGGCAACAACCCGAGCTACCCCTCGGGGCACGCCAGCGCGGCGTTCGCCGCGTGCATGGTGCTCGCCCACCTCATGCCCGACCGCGCGGACCACTTCATGGAGCTGGCCAAGGAGGCGTCATGGGCGCGCGTCTACGCCGGCGTGCACTTCAAGACCGACGTCGTGGCCGGCGCCAAGATGGCGGCCACGGTCGTGTCGTACCTCACCCGCACCTCGATGGCCGTGCCGGCCACGGGCACCGACTCCACCAACCCAGGCGTCGCCGGCACGCGCCGCCGCATCCCGGGGGCCACGCTCGCTGGGCCCGCGCTGATGGGCGCCGCCGTCCTCACGGCCGCCTGACGGCGAGCCGGCAGGAGGAGGAGACGCGGTGCCCGCCCTGCTCGCCCTGTGCTCGAGCCTGCTGTGGGGGAGCGGCGACTTCCTCGGCGGGCGCGCCAGCCGCCGTCACGGCGTGCTGCGCGTGCTGGCGTGGTCGCAGCTGGCCACCACCACGCTCGTGTGGCTCGCCGTCGCGGTCGGGGTCGCCGCGATGGGGCTCGAGGTCGATGGCCGATCGCTGCTCGTCGCCGCGTGCGGCGGGGTCGCGGGCATCGTCGCGCTCGCGTGCTTCTACGCCGCGCTCGCGCGCGGGCCAATGGCAGTGGTGCCGCCGATCGCCGCCACCGGCGTCGCGCTGCCCGTCGCCGTCGGGCTGGTGACCGGGTCGACCCCGTCAGGCATCGCCATCGCCGGCATCGTCGTCGCCGTGGTCGGGGTGGTGCTCGCGTCGGTGGGGGAGGGCGCCGCGGACGCCGACGGCGTCACCGCCGCACGCATCGCGCCGCGCACGCTCGGCCTGAGCCTCGTCGCGGCGTGCGGGTTCGGCGTGATCTTCGTCGCGCTGGACTCTGCGGCGGGCGACACCGCGGGCTCGGCGCTCGTCGCCACCGCGGGCGCACGCCTCGGCAGCTGCACCGTGATCGCCGCCGCCGTGCTCGCCACGCGCATGCGACCCTGGCGCGACATCGGACCACGCGACGCACTCGCCTTCGCGGGCATCGGGCTGCTCGACACCGGCGCCAACCTGCTCTTCGCCATCGCGGCCGCGCTGGGGGAGCTCGAGCTGGTGGCGGTGCTCGGCTCGCTCTACCCGGCCGTGACGAGCGGGCTCGCGCACGTGGTGCTCGGCGAGCGGCTCGGTCGGGTGCAGCTGCTCGGCGTGGTGCTCGCGCTGGCGGGCGTGGTGCTCATCGCCGCGCGGTGAGCGGCCGACGCCCGTGCAGGCAACACCGTCATGTCGTCGGCTCCGAAGCGACCGAGTGGGTCGGAACGGGATGGGACGGTGGCCGCCCCGGAGCTGTCGACGTGCTGGCGCGACCCGCACGGGCGGATCGGTCTCGAGCGTGTCAGCCGGTCATGTCAGGCGCCTCGGTCAACCGGTTCACCGTCCGAGGACGAGGAGATCAGCCTGACGACCGAGCCCTTGTCATCGATCCAGTGCACCAGCATCGAGGTATCCGTGCGGGGCCGCCTGTTACGGCGACTCCAATCACGGGCGGCGGCCACGGCGTGCTCGGGACCCGGGTGGTGACCGGGACCTTCCGCGGGCACGACATCGCCCGCCGCATCGCCGGCGCATGACCGGTCGAAGCGTGCATCGTTCATTGGTTCCCCCCGTGCATGTCCGGCGTCCGTGCCCTTGCAGCGAACTCGGCGTCACCCCCACGGGACGCCGCGTCCCCACGTCATCACCTTGCCGCAGCGGAGCACGTACGGCATCGGTGCAAGGTACCTAGGGGATACCTATCTTCGCCGCCTCATGCGGCTTTCGGGGCGTCTTCCGGGGTCGTTGCGCGCGGATTCGGGACGGTCGCCGAACGATCCACCACCTGGAGCTTCCCGTCTCGCAGCGCATCGAGCACGCGCACGCGCAACGCGGCCTCGGTGACGAAGCCCGCGGCGTCGGCCTCCTCGCCGGTGGCCGCGTGCCCGTCGGCGATGAGCTGCGTGCCCGTGAGGTTGTTGGCGACGTCCATCTCGCGCGACCAGCGGTCGTTGTTGTCCTGGCCGTCGGTCTCGTGCGCCTGGCCCGCCTCGATGGCGAGGCCGTGGGCCTCGTCGGGGGAGGCGCCGTGGTCGCGCATGGCGCGGAGCGAGAAGAGCGCAGCTGCGTACACGTGGCGGTAGGCATCCTGCGCACCGTCGAGCGGCTCGCGCTTCCCGAAGTAGTGCTCCTGCGCGGCGCGTGCATCCGACGCCACGCCCAGGCCCATCGGACCGAGCCACGGCTTCGTGGGGTGGCGCATCACGAACCCGATCTGGGCGCGGCGGTCGAGGAAGATGACGTCCGTCTGGCGCTTGACCTCGCCGCCCGTGACGCGGTCGACGCCGACGAGGGCGGCACCGAGCCCGGCGCCGACCGCAGCGCCCTTCCAGGCGCCCGAACCGAGCGCGGCGAGGCCGAAGCCGGCGCCCTTGGAGCGCAGCAGGAGCGCACCGGCTGCGAGCCCCAGGCCAGCCCCCCACGCGAGCGCGTGGGGGATCGACAGGAAGGTCGGGCCCTTCGGCAGGTCGGGCGTGGTGGAGGAGATCGCCGCGTCGGCGCCGGCAGGCGTCGCAGGCGTCGCAGCGGCGGGCGCCGTGGAAGTCGCGGCGCGAGCCGCAGCGGTGACGGGAGGCACGCTCATCGCAGCGCCAGCCCGACGCCGGCCAGCAGCACGCCCGCGCCGATCCCGGCGTCCGCTGCGTTCATCACGCCGAGCGGCGAGGGCAGGAAGTCCGTGACACGGCCGGTCGTGGCGCGGTCGTAGATGTTGGCGGCGATGCCACCGGCCACCATGCCCGCACCGACCTGCAGCAGCGTCGGGCGGCGCAGGGCCGTGGCGCCGACGCCGATGCCCAGTGCGAGCACCCCGCCGACCGCCAGCGCGATCGCGCCGCCGGCGAGCGCGTGGTCGTTGGTCCGCCGGCGGACGGGGATGCCGAGCGGGCGCGAAGCCTCACCCTCCTGGAGGGAGTGCTCGACCCCGACCTTGAGCGCGCGGTCGACCGCGATGGTCGCCACTGCCGCCCCGGCCGTGATCAGTGCTGCCCGCCCGACACCCGTCATCACGCGATCCCTCCGCTACTCGTCGCCGGGGGAGTTGGGCGTGCCGCCCCATCCACCGTCGGTCGGGTAGCCGTCGTTGTAGCCACCCGGGTTCCAGCCCGGGTTGTTCCAGCCGCCCGGGTTGGGGTCCCAGCTCGGGGTGGTGCCCGGGTAGTCGCAGTCGATGTCGCCGTACGAGTCGCAGTAGCCGTCGCGGTACGAGGAGCTCGCACCCCCGAGCAGCGCCGCGCCGACCGCAGCCGCGGCCACGCCGGCGCCGATGCCCAGGCCGATCAGGCCGTGGCCCTTGAGCTTGCCGAGGATGCCGCCCGCGGCGATCGAGGTGGCCGCGACGCCGCCGAGCACGAGGTTGGTCGTGCTGAAGAGCGAGGAGTGCTTCGTCGTCGCCTTCGCGTCCGCCTTGGCAGTCGTGCTCGTGGTCCCGGTCGGTGCCGTCTTCGGCAACGCCGTGGAGGTTCCGGTGAGGGGCGCCATGCGCCGCTCCTTTCGTCCCGCCGCGCGCGCTGGTGCTCCCCCCGTCCAAGGTGGAGCGCGATCGCAGCTGTCCCGTCCGGCTATCGGGGCGAGCGGGCGAGGTGATTCAGGGGAAGGCGCGCACGCCCTCGGTGACGCGGCTCAGGCGTCGGAGGAGGCGACGCCGCTGCGCAGCTCGTCGTTGCGGCGCAGGCGGCGCTGCAGCAGCTCCCAGGCGTTGGTCTCGGCGCCCTCGTACTCGCTGCGGTCGACCTCGCGCACGATGCGCAGGTAGTCCAGCCACGCCGCCCTGCGACGACGCTCCCACGCGACGTTGGCGACGTCGCGTGCCGAAACCTGACTCGACCGGGCGGTAGTCATGTGCGCAAGTGTACCCGAGCTGCGGGACGTATCGCGTCGGCCGCGCGGTCAGTGGCCGCCCGTGCCCCGGCGACGGCAGGCGAGCGCCACGAGCGTACGGCCCGAGAGCCGCTCCTCCACGTCGAAGCCCGCGGCGTCGAGCATGCGCGCGAACTCCGCGTGCGACGGGGGCGGCACGGGCAGCACCCCGGCCCAGCGGTAGGCGCGGAAGGCGACGCGCCCGAGCACGCCGCCGACGTCGACGAAGGTGCTCAGCACGAAGGCGCCGCCCGGTCGCAGCACGCGCGCGACCTCGGCCAGCACCGCGGCGGCGTCGGGCATGCAGTGCAGGCCGTTGATCGAGAGCACCGCGCCGAATTCGTCGTCGTCGAACGGCAGCTTCGTGGCGTCGGCGCGCACGAGCTCGACGGGGTAGGCGGGGGCGAGCCGGACGCGTCGCGCCTCGGCCGCGCGCAGCATCCCGGCGGAGAGGTCTGCCCCCACCACGCGCCCGGTCCGCGGCACCCACTTGGCCAGCTCCAGGCTCGCGAAGGCACCGCAGGGGATGTCGAGCAGGGCCTCGTCGGGCGCAGCGGCGTAGGCGCGCCGGGCGAGGTCGTCGAGGTTGGCGAGCGTCGACGTGCCGCCGGAGACGAGGTCGAAGCCGCGGCGCACCACCGGGCTCGTCACCGCCGCGTCGTAGGCGCGGCCGTACGGGCCGTCGAATCGGCGCTCGGTGCGGTCGGATGGGGGTGCGTCGTGCACGCCGCGTGCCTTCCGTTCGCAGCTCGGGACCGGGAAGAAGAGATTCAGCGAGCCGGTGGCGATTTCGTCCACTCCCCCGAGGAACGTTCCCATCACTGGTACGGCACCTCGGGTGAGCTTCGGCCTAATCACGCTCCGTGCTCGCTGCAAGGGGGACAGTACGCGGCCCGCTCCCCGCCCCGCAAGGGGGCCGCGAGCCGCTGGCCGCATTTCCTCGCTCGGAGCGAAGATCCGTGGCCGCATCGCCCCCGAAGCCTCGACCGGTGGTTCAGCCCGTGGCGAGCGCCCGGGAGACTCGCGTCACCTTGTTGCCGGCCGTGTCGGTGACGACCGAGGTCACGGTCAGCCGCGCCGCGCGGCGCAGCTTCGGAGCGAGGTACCTGGCGAGGATGGCGGCGCCCTTGGCGGACGGCTTGATGACGACCTTCACGACCGCGGGGCCCGTCGATCCGGAGGTCGCCGTCCCCAGCACCGTCCTGCCGAGCCGCAGCGTGTGCGTCGTCGTGACCGCCTCCGAGGCGGAGTAGGTGAGCGGCACGCCGAGCCTGCGGACGAGCGCGCCCGACCGCCCCACGATGCCGAGCGCGAGCACGACTGGTGGCGTGACGTCCTTCACCGCGACCGGGGTGGTCGGCGTCGTGGGGGTCGTCGGTGTGGTGGGCGTCGTCGGCGTGGTCGGAGGAGCCGGCACGACGTCGTCGCTCGTGATGGTGATCGTCGACGTGACGTTCGCCCCGAGCACGGCCTGGCCCCGCGCGTTGGTGAGCGTCAGCGTGAACGTCTCCGGCCCCTCCACCGTCGCGTCGTCGACGATCGGCACGGTGATCGTGCGGCTGGCGACGCCGACGGCGAAGTTCACCTGCCCGATGATGGAGGAGTAGTCGTCGGTGGACGCGGAGCCCGCCACCGTGCCGTAGTCGACGGTGGCCGGCAGCGCGGTGGAGCCGGTGCGGTTGACCGTCACCGTCGCGACGCGTGTCAGCTCGGTTCCGCCCGCAGCGGCGGGGGCGACCGTGATGCGCGACGACGGGAGGATGGAGAAGCCGCCCACCGCCGTGCGCAGCGTGCCGATCGAGGTCAGCGCGCCGGTGAGCAGGTCGATCGTGTACAGGTTGGTCCCGTCGACCACGTACCCGATGCCGCTCGCGCCACCGATGTCGAATTCAGCCGCGCCGGTGATGTCGACGCCGAGGGCGCCCACGTTCGTCGTGGAGCCGGCGTTGGGTGGATTCTGGATGCGCAGCTCGTCGTTGGCGGAGTCGAGGTCGAAGAGGGTGGTCGCGGTCGCGCCTGCCTCGTTGTGGTCGTAGGCCGCCCCCGTGAGGGACGCGATGCCCGAGATGTTGCCGTCGATCGTGACCGTGCCGGTGCCGGGATCCACGCGCAGGTTCGACTTGCCGGCCGCGGGATCGCTCGTGACGATGCGCAGGCGGTCGACCTGCGGGTTCACGTCGAACCCATAGGAAGCAGTGTCGAGCACGCCGGCCAGGACGACCCCTCCGATCGCCGTCGCGTTGCCGGAGGCCGGGTTGACCGAGTACGTGCGCAGCTCCGTGTCGTTGGCGCCGCCGGCCGTGTTGCGCGAGGTGAGGAGGTAGATCCCACCCGTGGCGGGGCGCACGTCGACGCCGACCACGTTCTCGCTGACGCCGTTGACGAAGCCGTTGATCGACACGAGGTCGGTGAACGCCCCGGGCGCCGTCGTGTCGATGTTCACGAGGACCGGATCGTTGGGCCGGTTCTGGACCGCGACCGCGGTCTCTGCCTCTGCGACCGTGACGGGGACCACCAGCGCTGCGGTGGCGGCGACGGTGGCGAGGGCGGGCAGGCGACGGCGCATCGGGGCAACTCCTGGGGTGCATGACCGGATCGTCCGAACATGGCACGGATGCGCGCCCCGTGCGGTCGGATTCACGGATCCGTCCGGTCAGCGGTGGGCGCGGCCACCCAGCAGCGCGGTGCACACCCCGACCACGCCGCCGACGAGCGCGCCGAGGATGGCGCCGCGCAGGAGGCCGTGGAAGAGCTCGTCGACGAGCAGGCCCCACGCGGCGCCGACGAGGAGGCCGAGTACGAGGAACGCCACGATCGCCACGGCCGTGCGCGTGAGGATCGTCGTGAAGGTGTCCGGCTCGTGGCGCAGCTGCTCCATGGAGGGGTCGTACCCAGCGCGGCGGGTCCCGGGTGCGGGTCTGCTCGGGGTTCGGGCAGGTTCGGACGGTTCGGGTGCGAACATGTGTCCATGACGCTCGTCCCGGACATCGACGCGCTGCTCGCACCCGTGCGCGCGGATGCATCCCTGCTCGATTCGAACGCGCACGGCGAGAACCATTGGCGCGCCGTCGCGCGCTGCGCGGTGGAGATCCGTCGCACCGACCCGGCGCCCGACGGCGGCGTGCTGTTCCTGTTCGCCGTGCTGCACGACGCGCGCCGCGAGAGCGAGCACCGCGACCCCGAGCACGGGCCGCGCGCCGCGCGCCTGGCCGAGCGTCTCCGGGCCGAGGGGCTGTTCGAGCTCGACGATGCACGGATGGCGCTGCTGGTGGAGGCGTGCGAGCTGCACGACACCGGCGTGACGAGCACCGACCCGACGATCGGGGCGTGCTACGACGCGGACCGGCTCAACCTGCGGCGGGTCGGCATCGAGCCGGATGCGGCGTACCTGTCGCGGCCGGTGTCATCGAGCACGGGGTTCGTGGACCGGTGTTCGGCGTTCGACCGCGAGGCGTACACGTGGGACGCCCTGCTCGCCGAGCTCGCCGGCGGCGACTGACACGCACCGCTACTTCGCGAGCGCGTCGGCGAGCTCGTCCTTCGTCATCTTCGACCGGCCCGCGAGGCCCTCGTGCTGCGCGATCTCCAGCAGCTCGTCCTTGGAGTGGTCGAGGAACCAGCTGCGGCTGTGTGCCTTGGTGCTGGACTTCGACGACGACTTGGAGGAGGACTTCGTCGTCGACTTCTTCGCAGCCGCCGCAGCCTTCGGCTTCTTCCCGGACTTGGCGGACTCGAGCGACGCGCGCAGCAGCTCCATGAGGTCGCCGACGGGCTCGGTCTCCTCGACCTCCGGCAGCGTCGAGATCTCCTCGCCCTTGACCTTCTTCTCCGCCGCCGCCTTCACGTGCTGCTCGAACGTGTTGCGGTAGCGGTCGGGTTCGAACTTGCCGGTGAGCTGGTCGACGAGGTTCATCGCCATCTCGACCTCGCGCTCCTTCGTCTGCGGCTTCGAATCGAGGCCGTCGAGGTCAGAGCGGTCGCGGATCTCGGCGGGCCAGTGCATCGTCTCCAGCACGAGCATGCCGTCGCTCTCGCGCAGGGCGCAGAGGTGCTCCTTCTGGCGCATCGCGAACTTGGCGATGCCGACCTTCTCGCCCTCGCCCAGCGCGCGGGCCATGAGGTGGTACGCCTTCTCGCCACCCTCCTGGGGTGCGATGTAGTAGGTCGTGTCGTAGTAGATCGGGTCGATGTCGGCCAGCTCGACGAAGGTGTCGATGTCGATGGTGCGCATGCTCTCCACGTCGAGTTCCTCGAGCTCGTCGTGGGTGAAGGTGACGTAGTTGCCCTCCGTCAGCTCGTAGCCCTTCACGATCTCGTCCCACGGCACCTCGCGGCCGGACTTCTCGTCGACGCGCTTGTTGCGGATGCGTGCGCCGCTCGACTCGTGGAGCATCGTGAA
>JAOPYS010000461.1 GCA_025964465.1 Thermoleophilia bacterium | reverse complement strand
CCCGCGCCCGCCGCGGCACCCGCACCGGCCGCGAGCGGCAGCGCCCCGGCCGGCTTCAAGATCCACAAGCCGGTCGACGGCTACAAGATTTCCTCCCACTTCGGCGAGATCGCCGAGATCCGGGCGGGTCGCGCCCATGGGGGCACCGACCTGGCGATCGGTCAGGGCACGCCGATCAAGGCGGCGGCGCCGGGCAAGGTCGTGAAGGTCGGGTGGGATCCGGACGGGTACGGCAACTACGTCACGATCGACCACGGAAACGGCTGGTTCACGCGTTACGGCCACATGGTCGAGAAGCCGTCCGTCAAGGAGGGCGAGGTCGTCGCCGCCGACGCGCAGATCGGCAAGGTCGGGTCGACGGGTAACTCGACCGGCCCGCACCTGCACTTCGAGGTGCTCAAGGGCGGCACGGCCCCCGGCAATCGGATCGATGCCGAGCCCTTCCTGAGCGGCGACAAGACATTCTGACCGTGTCGCGCCTCAGGGAGTGACGACGGCGGGCGCCGTGCCGACCGGATGGTCGAAGCGCTCGGGGTGGTCCGGGTGATCGGGGTGGTCAGGCCCGTGGACCACGGTCGCAGCGAGCAGCCCACCCAACGCGCCGAGCACGCCGCCCACCAGCAGGGCGAGGAAGCACATCTCGACGCCGTCGAACTCGGTGTACGTGGTGTCGTCGTCGCCCAGGCGCGTGAGTACGAAGAACTGCGCCACGAACATGGCAAGCGACCACACGACCCCCGTGACCGCTCCGTAGAGCGCGTGGTCGTTGCGCGAGCGCGGGTGCACGGTGCGGGCGACGGCGAACCCCGAGTACAGGCCCCCGACGATCACCGCACCGAAGGCGGTGACGAGCGCAACGATGAAGCCGGCGGTGCTCAGCTCGCCGTGGGTGTCCCACACCCGGACGCCATCGTCGTCGCGCGTGCTGGTGTTCGCCTCGGCGAGGACGCCGAATCCGAGTTCGGCGAAACCCCCTTCGACGACCTGGAGGACGCCGTCGGCGACGGTGGTGCCGGTGCGGTCGTCGTGGTCGTCGTGGACGGCCTCGATCGTGTGCACGACCAGGCCGCCGAGCGACGCGACCGCGAGGGTCAGGACGAACACGCGCGCTGCGGTGCGCAGCGCCCGTCGGGGACGCGAGGCGGTCGCTGCGGCGCCCACCGGTCGGGCCGCCGTCGTGGACGTGGCGGCCGAGTCGTCGGCTGCAAGCAGGCGATCGTGCACCACGGCACCGAGCAGGGCGAACGCGGCACCGTAGACCAACGACCGCAGGTGCGACCCGTTCCACTCCTGCGCGGAGAACAGCGACCAGATGAACAGCAGCACCGCATAGGCAGCGGCGAACGGCGCGTTGCGGACGAGGAACCCGCCCCGTGCGGAGCACGGCATGGCGCGGCGCGCCAGCCGCAGGCCGACCGCGCACGCGAGCAGCGGAAGGAGTGCGAGCAGGAAGGGCGCAGCGGCGTACATCCCGCCGTCGGTGCGCAACGGCACCTGGTGCAGCACCGATGTCAGCAGCGACACGATGCCGACCTGGTCCTGGCCCGGGTCGACGCCCGGGGGCAGGAGCACGTCTGCGTGGTCGGGGAAGGCGTGGTCGAGCAGCAGCCAGAGCACGACTGACACCGCGATCGAGATCGCGAGCGCGATGAGCGCGGCCAGCAGGTTCGCGGTGACCCTCGGTGCGCGCAGCACCGGCACGATCGCGGCTCGGAACTCCTCGAACGTGCCGTGCTCTTCGAAGGTTCGGCGGCGGCGGGGCGCGGGGGTGACGTCGGGCATGGACGCAGCCGCGGGCGTCCGCGGCTGTGACGACGGTTCGACGGGACCAGGATCGACCACCACGGCGGTGACGGCGGTGGCGGCAGCGTCGGGGTCACCGGGATCGCCGGTGTCACCGGGGTCGCCGAGTTCGTCGGTCGCGTCCATCTCGACCGTCTCGGCGGGGGGATCGACACGCGTGCCGCAGTTGGCGCAGAACTTGGCGCCCTCGGGCAGCGGCTCCCCGCAGGTCGTGCACGTCATGCTGGCTCCTCGATGGTCCCTCGCGCCGCGGCGCTCGACGGAGGTCTACCCGATCGGCGTCAAAGCCGGTGCCGCGGCCAGGGCGGGCCGCCCGAAGCGCTCGAGGCGGTGCAGGTGCAGGACCGACGAATCGACCGCGGCGACGGCGAGGTCGACGAGGCGTTCGTGGTGGGTCAGGAAGATCACCTGCAGGTGCTCGGACACCTCACCGAGCAGGCGCATCGTCGCAGCGGCGCGCTCGTCGTCGAAGCTCGGGAGCACGTCGTCGACCACGAGCGGCATCGTCTCCCCGCGACCGGCGCCCTCCACCAGGGTGGCCAGGCGCAGGGCGAGGTAGAGCTGGTCGGCGGTGCCCTCGCTCAGCCCGTCGAGCGGCACGGCCTCACCGTCGCGCGCGCGCTCGAGCTCGACCCGCGGCGTGCCGCCGTCGTCGATGCCGACCAGCATGCGCGTCCACGCGCCACAGGTGAGCACCTCGAGGTAGCGCCCAGTGCGGTCGACGATCGGGCCCATGTCGCGGCGTGCGCGGTCGTCGAGCATCGCGGCCAGCATGCGCTCCTGCAGCGCGAGCACGCGGTACTCCGGCACGAGCTGCTCGAGCCGCGCCCGCGCATCGAGCGTGCGGGCCGCGGCGGCTGCCTGCTCCCCCGAACCCTGGATCGCGCCCACGGCCTGGTTGGCGGCGTCGCGCTCGCGTCCGAGTTCGGACCCCTGCCGCGACAGCTCCGCGACCTCGGCGTCGAGGCGTTCGAGCTCCACGCGGACGGATGCGGCGTCGCGGCCGTCGAGCACGGCGGTGACGTCGGCGACCGTCATGCGAGCACTGGCCGCGATGGCGGCGTCGAGCGCGGCGAGGCGCACCCGCAGCGCCTCCGCCTCCGCCCAGCGGCGGTCGGCCACCTCGAGCGCGACAAGGTCGTCGACCCCGGCGTGCTGGCGCAGCCGGGCGAGCGTCGCCTCGGCGCCGGCACGCGCGACGTTCGCCGCGTCGAGCTCGTCGCGATGTTCGTCCAGCTGCGCGTCGATCTCCGCGAGGCGGGCCTGGCTCGTCGCGGCGTCGACCGCCCGGGCACGCAGGGTCGTCACCGCCACCTGCACGTCGGCAGCGGCGAGCGCCTGCGCCTCCGGCCCGAGGCCGGCAGCGAGCCGACGCGCCTCGACCTCGAACGCCTCGAGCAGGGCCGTGCGCGAGTCGACGCAGCGGCGCGCCTCGACCTCCGCCTCGATGCACCGCCGCAGCTGCGCGAGCGCATCCAGGTGGCGGCGCGCACCGGCGACCTCGACGCCCTCAGGCACGCCGGCCGCGCCCAGCGCGCGGCGCAGCGGCACCTCGAGTGCAGCCCGCTCCTGCGTGGCGGCGTCGAGCTGGCGCCCGCGCGCCGCGACCGCAGCGGCCGCTGCCTTGAGTTCGCCACGCACGCTGGCGGCGGCATCCCGATCGGCGGCGAGCACCGCGCGGCGCGCGGTCGCCTGCTCGACCAGGGTCGCGAGCGTCGGGACGGCCGCCCCAGCTGGCAGGCCGAGCGCCGCCGCGAGGTCCGTGCGCGCGCCGGCGAGGCGCGCGGTCCGGGCGGCGAGGCCCTCGCGCTCCAGCTCCACCTGTTCGCACGCCGCGCGCACCGCCGCGAGCGCCTCGGTGGTCTCGCGCATCTGTGCGGGTGTGCCCACCTCGAGCGTCGACGGGGCCCAGAGCGTCGCCCACGCGGCGTCCAGGGCGGCTGCCTCCACGTCGAGCTCGGCGAGTCGCGCGGTCGCGTCGGCGGCGCGCCGCTCGTCGGCGGCGACGCGGCGGCGAAGCTCGTTGGCCTGGCCGACGCGCTCGGCGTCCCGCGCGAGGTCGTCGGCATAGTGGTCCGCATCCGAGACGGACCGCTCGAACCCGGCCACGGCGACCGTGGCGTCGTCGAGCGCCGACGCCGCCAGCACCGTCGAGCGGATCGCGCCCCACGCGTCGTCGCGCGACCGGCGCAGCTCGTCCAGCCGCACCGGGTCGGGCACGTCGCGCCCCGCCTCGAGCTCGGCGAGCAGCGCCGACTGCTCGGCCTGCTTCTGGCGTGCGAGCGCGAGGCGGTCGGCCGCCTCCGCGCGCTCGGCGGCCAGGACCTCGAACCGTTCCTCGAGCAGGGCCCGTGCGGCGTCGCCGGGCAGCTCGACCCGGAGCGCCACGTCGAGGTCGTCGGGCAGCCCGGCGAGCTGGGCGACGCGCTGCTCGATCGCGTCGCGGGTGCGGTCGAGGCGTGCCGCGAGCGAGGTCAGCTCGGCCTCGTCGATGCGCATCGCCACCGCGAGCGCGGCGTCCAGCGCGGCGAGCTCGTCGTCGCCCGCACCGGCACCCTCGTCGACCGCGGCACGCGCGGAGTCCGCCGTGCGCTGGGCCTGCTCGGCCTCGCGTCGGGCCTGGTCGACCGCTGTGTCGAGCACGGCGACCTCGTCCAGCAGGTCGGCGAGGGCGGCGCACGCGGCCTCCGGAGGCAGCAGGTCACCCGGCTCGGTCGCGCCGCTCGCGTCGAGCGCCGTCGCCGCGCGACGCACCGCGTCGGCCGCGGCCGCGGCATCGGCGCGCAGTGCCGGCAGCTCCTCGATGCAGCCGGCGACCGCGCCGATGCGCTGGTGCAACGCGTCGAGCGGACCCGCCGCCGCGAGCAGGGCCTCGTCCACCGCGAGCCCGCTGCGCTTGGCGCCCAGCTGCTGGACGCGTCGCTCGAGCCGCGCGATGTCAGCCTGCGTGCGCCCCGCGTCGCCGAGCGCCTCGGCAAGTGCCCGGTGCTCGGCGTCGCTCCACCCGACCGGTGCGTCGTGGATCGCATCGAGCGCCGCGACGAGCTGCGCGCGCTGCTCCAGGTCGGGTGCCGCGTCGATCGCGCGGGCCAGGCGGTCGCGGTCGTGCCCGAGCCGCAGCTCCTGCTCACGCACCTCGTCGGCGCGCTGCGCCAGCCGCGTCAGCTGCGCCACTGCGTCGTCGTACCCCGCTGCCGCGCGACGCGCCCGGTCGAACGCGGACCGCGCCTCGCGGTAGTCGGCCACCGCGTCGTGCACCGCACCTGCGCGACCCGAGTCAGCCAGCAACGCCGCACGCTCGGCGCGCAGGCCCTCCAGCACGCGACGCGCGCCGCCCATGCCCGTCGCGACCGCGTAGAGCGCCTCGCCCGTCGCAGCGCCGTCGATGAGCGCCCGCGCACCGTCGCGCAGCGCCGCTTGGTCGATGCCGTGCTTGCTGCGCCACAGCTCCTTCGGCACGCCGGCCAGCACCGCGGCCAGCCGCGCCGCGAGGCCGGGATCGGCTGCGTCGGTGTCGATGTCGTGCACCGATGCCTTCGTGCTGCGGCTGCGCGCGAACGCCAGCTCGCCCCCGTCGTCGAGCCCGAGCCGGATCGCCGTGCGGATCTTGCCGGCCTTGTGGAGTAAGTCGTACTTGGGCTCGCGCGAGCCACCGCTCGGCATGCCGTACAGCGTGTAGCGCAGCGCGTCGAGCGTCGTCGACTTGCCCGCCTCGTTGGGGCCGTGCACCACGTGCAGGCCGCGCCCCTCACCGAAGTCCAGGACCGCGTCCTCGAAGTGGCCGAATCGCCGCAGCTCGAGCGCCCGCACCCTCATCGCGCCACCTCGACCTCGTCGGCGTGTGCGACCAGCAGCCGCGCGAGCAGGCGCTCGCGGGCCGCGTCCAGCTCGTCCTGGCCCACGGGCCGGTCGAACTGGTCGCCGGACCCGGCCGGCAGCTGCGCGAGCTTGCGCTCGAGCGCGCCGAATGCCTCGGCGTCCGTGCTGGTCGGCTCGACGGGCGAGCGCAGCAGCGACGCCGCGGCGTCACCGATGAAGTCCTCCCGCGCGAGCAGCTCCTCCACCGGCGGCAGCGCCGGCCGCGTGCGGAAGCGCACGTGCTCGAGGTAGAGCCCGCGGGCCGACACGCCCATCGCCGCCGTGTGCAGCTCGGCGCGCCACCGCGCAGGGTCGGCCACCAGCTCGTCGTGCGCGGCGCCGCGCCCGACCACCCGGATGCGCACCACGTCCATGCGCGTGCCGGTCGGGTCGGCGATCGCCTCCAGCTCGCGCCCCGCGCGCGCCACGAGGGCATCCGCCGTCTCGCCCTCGGCGAGCTCCAGCTCCAGCACGTGCCAGCGCACCACGTCGAGGTCGACGTGCTCGGGCTCGCCCACCACCTCACCGTCGGCGACGCACAGCACCGTCGCACCGCGCGGCCCGGTCTCGCCCACGTCGCGGCCCTGCGTGTTGCCCGGGTACACGATCCACGGCGCGTCCGACAGCACGGCCCGCCCGTGCACGTGCCCGAGCGCCCAGTACTGGTAGCCGTGCGCGCGCAGGTCGTCGAGCGTGCACGGCGCGTAGTTGTCGTGCCCGGGGGCGCCCGCGAGGGACGTGTGCAGCACGCCGACGTTGCACGCGCCCGCGATGGCCGGCGGGTACGACGCCACGATGTTGTCGGGCACGCGCGGCGTGTCGAACCCGCGCCCGTGCACCGCGACCCCGAGCTCCGGGAACTCGATCGTGCCGGGTGCGTCGCTCGGCAGCGCGTGCAGCCCCTCGATCGCCGGCAGCCGGTGCTGCATGCGCGAGTCGGCGTCGTGGTTGCCACGGATCGTCACGACCTGCGTCCCCGCACGCGCGATGCGCTCGAGCACCTGCGCCGCCTCGCGCATCGTCGGCAGGTCGGCGTCGCCGTCGAACAGGTCGCCGGCGATCACCAGCAGCCCCGCGCCCCGCTCCGCGCACAGGTCGGCGAGGCGCTCGAACGCCCGCATGGGCGCGCGCCGGATCCGCTCGGCGTCGAGGCCGTCGTGCTGGTCGAGCCCGCCGAGCGGGCTGCCGAGGTGGAGGTCTGCTGCGTGGACGATGATCATGCTGGTCACAT
>JAOPYS010000305.1 GCA_025964465.1 Thermoleophilia bacterium | reverse complement strand
GGATGCCTCGCGCAGCCCGCCGCCCCCACCCCTGCGGACGGGAGGTCACACCATGCGCACCACGTCACGCACGCTCGCCATCGTCGCCGCGGCGACCCTCTTCGCAGTCGGCTGCGGAGGATCCGGGGACGACGAAGGGGGAGGAGGGGCCGCGAAGCCCGCTCCCCAGAAGGCCCATCCCCGGATGCGGATCGTCTCGCTGTCACCCAGTGCGACGGAGCTGCTCTACGCGATCGGGGCGGGCGACGAGGTCGTCGCGGTCGACGACCAGTCCACCTACCCCAAGCGCGCACCGCGCACGAAGCTCTCCGGCCTGGAACCCAACGCCGAGGCGATCGCCGGGTACCGTCCCGACCTCGTCGTGGCGTCGGCCGACGTGGGCGGGCTCGACGCCTCGCTCGACAAGCTCGGCATCGACCTGCTCGTGCAGTCCGCACCGACGGACTTCGCGGGCTCGTGGGACCAGGCCCGCGAGCTAGGGCGCGCCACACACCATGCGGCGGCGGCAGCGAAGCTCGTGCGCGGGCTGCGGCGGCGGGTCGACGCGGCGGTGGAGGGCGCGCCGAAGCTGGACCATCCGCTCACCTACTACCACGAGCTCGACCCGACGCTGTACACGGCGACGTCCGACACGTTCATCGGGGCGGCGTACGCTCGGCTGGGCCTGCGCAACATCGCCGACTCGAAGGGCACGGCGGCCGCGGGCGGCTACCCGCAGCTGTCGGCCGAGTACGTGCTCGACCAGGACCCGGACCTGATCTTCCTCGCCGACACGAAGTGCTGCGGGCAGGACGCCGCGACCGTGGCCAAGCGCGCGGGGTGGGGCGGCCTGCAGGCGGTGCGCTCGGGCGCGGTGGTCGAGCTCGACGACGACGTGGCGTCGCGATGGGGGCCACGCAGCGTGGAGCTGCTGGAGGACGTCGCGGCACGCCTGGCCACGCTGCCCGCGGCCCAGGCCGCGGGGGCTGGGACCTGAGCCGGCGAGCGCTGTCGGCGCTGCTGCTGCTGGTCCTGGGCACGGCGCTGGCGGCAGGCACCCTGCTGGGCGCCGTGCACCTCGGGGCCGGGTCCGTGGCGCGCGAGCTGCTGGGGCTCGTGCCCGGAGTGGACGCAGGCAGCGGGCTCGACGGGCGCGACTCCGCCATCCTGCTGCAGCTGCGCCTCCCGCGCGTGGTGCTCGGGGCGCTCGTCGGGGCGACGCTCGCCGTCGCCGGTGCGGGGTACCAGGGCGCGTTCCGCAACCCGCTCGCGGACCCGTACCTGCTCGGCGCGGCCGCGGGCGCGGGGCTCGGTGCGACGCTCGTGATCGCCTATGCGCCACACGCCGCGCGCGCGTCGCCGGTCGGGGCGCTGCCGGTCGCGGCGTTCGCGGGTGCGCTGCTGGGCGTCGCGGCGTCGTGGGCGATCGGGGCGAGCGTCGGGCGCGCGCGCTCGACGGCGACGCTGCTGCTGGCAGGCGTTGCGGTCGCGTCCTTCCTCACCGCCGTGCAGACCCTCGTCCAGCAGCGTCGCAGCGACTCGCTGCGCGAGGTCTACGGCTGGATCCTGGGCGGGCTCGGCGGCGCCGGCTGGTCGGACGTGCTGCTCGTGCTGCCCTACGCGCTCGCATCGATGGCGGTCGTGCAGCTGCACGCGCGGCTGCTCGACGTGCTCGGCGTCGGGGACGAGGAGGCCGCGGCGCTCGGGATCGACCCCGCGCGCGTGCGCCTCGTCGTGGTGGCAGCCGCGTCGCTCGGCACCGCAGCCGCCGTGGCGGTGAGCGGGCTGGTGGGCTTCGTCGGCCTGGTCGTGCCGCACGTCGTGCGCTCGCTCGGCGGCCGCGCGTACCGGGTGCTCGTGCCGTTGGCGGCGGTCGGCGGGGCGGCGTTCGTGGTGGCCGCCGACCTGGTGGCCCGCACGGCCCTGGCACCGGCCGAGGTGCCGCTCGGGGTGGTCACGGCCTTCGTGGGTGCGCCGTTCTTCGCGGTCGTGCTGCGCACCCGCGGTGGGGGAGGGGTGCGCTCGTGAGCCGGCTCGAGGTCGAGGGCATCGGGGTCGCTGCGCGCGACGGCACTCGGCTCCTCACCGACGTCAGCCTCGTGGCGGAGGCCGGTTCGTGCACGTGCGTGATCGGTCCCAATGGCGCGGGCAAGACGTCGCTGCTGCGCGCCGTGGCCGGGGTCGTGAACCACTCGGGGGCCGTGCTCATCGACGGGGTCGAGCTGGCCTCGCTCGCGCGTCGCGAGCGGGCGCGACGCGTCGCGATGGTCGCCCAGCGCCCCACGCTGCCGGAGGGGATGGCGACGCTCGACTACGTGCTGCTGGGCCGCACCGCGCACCTGCCCCGCTTCGGGGCGCCCGGTCCGCGCGATCGGGCAGCGGCGCTCGAGGTGCTCGACCGGCTCGGCGCCGCGGCCCTGGCCGACCGCCGGCTCACGACGCTGAGCGGCGGCGAGCTCGGTCGCGTCGCCGTCGCGCGCGGCCTGGCGCAGCGCGCAGGGGTGCTGCTGCTCGACGAGCCGACGAGCGCGCTCGACGTGGGGGCCCAGCTGGAGGTCTGCGAGCTCGTGGCGCAGCTGCGGGCCGGCGGCGACGTCACCATCGTCGCGACGCTGCACGACCTGGCCCTGGTGACGCGGCTCGCCGACCGCGTGCACCTGCTCGACGGTGGCCGGCTCGTCGCATCAGGAGACCCCGCTGCGGTGCTCGCGGGCGCGCCCGCAGCGCGCGCGTACGGGGTGTCGCTCGACCTGCTCGACGACGGCCGCGACGGGTGGGCCGTAGTGGCGCGCAGGTAGCGGCGGGCTACCCCGACGCGTCCGGCGCCCGCGTCACACTCTCCGCCATGATCGCCCGTCTCACCGGCCGCTGTGTCCACTCCGACTCCGAGTCGATCGTCGTCGACGTCGGCGGCGTCGGCTACCTCGTGCGCGCCACCACCGGCGTGGTGCAGGCCGCGCAGCGATCTCCGGAGTCGGTGACGGTCCACGTGCACACGAGCGTGCGCGAGGACGCGATCCAGCTGTTCGGGTTCGCCAGCCACGTCGAGCAGCTCGTGTTCGAACGGCTCGTGCAGCTGCAGGGCGTGGGCCCCAAGGTGGCGATCGGCGTGCTCAGCTCGATCACGCCCCAGGACCTGCAGCGCGCCACGCTGCAGGAGGACGTCGCGCTCCTGCAGAGCGTGCCGGGCGTGGGCCCCAAGGTGGCGCGGCGCATCGTGACCGAGCTGCGCGACAAGCTCGAGGACATCGTCCCGAGCGGCGTCACGACGTTCTCGGCGCAGGTCGCGGACGGGTCGGCCCCGGCCGATTCCGTCGCGACGTTCTACGAGGCGCGCGAGGCGCTCGTCGGCCTCGGGATGGCGATCCCGGAGGCGGAGGCGGCGCTGGCGGAGACGGACGAGGGCGCCGACGCGGGCGAGCGGGTTCGACAGGCATTGGCGACGAGGAAGCGGCGGGTGCGATCGTGAGTGACCTCGATTTCGGCAGCAAGCCGGGCATCCCGGCGGCGGACGACCCGCTCGACGGTGCGGCAGGCGAGGGCAAGCCCCTGCGCAGCCCGATCGCCGAGGCGGCATCGCGTCGCGGCGAGGACGAGCTGGACCGTTCGCTGCGACCGCGCCTGCTCGACGAGTTCGTCGGCCAGCAGCGGGTGCGCGAGCAGCTCGGCGTGTTCATCGACGCGGCGCGGCACCGCGAGGAGGCGCTCGACCACGCGCTGTTCGCGGGGCCGCCCGGCCTGGGCAAGTGCGTCACGCCGGACACGATGGTCTTCACCACGCACGGCATGGAGCCGATCGGCGGGCTGGGGCACGTCGGGGGCGAGAGCTGGCAGCCCATCACGCGCCCGCTGGCGACGCTGTACGGCGTGCGCACGGCCGACTACTTCTACGACAACGGCGTGGGTGACACGGTCCGGGTCACCACCCGGAGCGGCTACCGCGTCGAGGGCAC
>JAOPYS010000295.1 GCA_025964465.1 Thermoleophilia bacterium | reverse complement strand
GGCCCCCGGCGTCCGCGAAGCGTCGCTGAGCGTCCGGGCCGGCGGCGGGGGGCAGCTCCGCGCGGATCTCGCGGCCCAGCACCGGCGCTGCGCCCGCGGCATCGTCGATCACCGACCGAAGCCGCGCGACCTCCCCCGAGACGTCGGCGCCCGCGCCCGTGGCCCGCCCCATGGGCTGGACGCCCCACATGTCGAGGCCACCCTCGAGCATCGTCGGCTTCGCGGGCATCGGCGTGGTCACGCTCGCAGCCACGCTGCGCTCGGCGCGCTCCAGGGCCGGGGCAAGATCGTCGACCAGCTCACGGGACTGGGATGCGAGCCCCGCGATGTCACGGATGGCCGCGAGCGTCGGGCCCGCTGCGAACGTGCCGCCGCGAGCGGCATCGTCGAGGCGCCGCGCCGCCGTGGCGAGCAGGTCCTCGCGCGTGGCCGTGCTCAGTGCGGTGGCGGCGGGCGTGCCGGACTCGAGGATCTCGCGAACGACGGGGGTCGCGAGCTCGCGCTCGTGCAGCGCGACGTCGATGCCCTCGGTGGCCACGGTGCCGGGCATCGCGGTGAGCGCGTCACCCATCGCCAGCTGGCCGCCTCGTTCGAGGTGGAGCGATGCTGCGGTCGACGGCTCGGCCGGGCGGGCGAGGTCGTCGGCGACCTTCGCGAGGGTGCGCACCGAGTCGACGGAGCGCTGAAGGCCCACTCCCATCCCCTGATACTGATGGATGCTGGCGTGCTCGAGGCGGACCGACGGGCGCGATCGAATGCCGTGGGTCGTATCGGGCTCGACGGCGAGGCGACGGGCGGATTCGACCCACCGGCCGCGGGCGGAGTTCATGCGCTCCGCGTACCCCACGGCGCGCGACATCTCCTCCAGCATGGCGGCCGGGATGGTGCGTTCGGCATCGGCGACGGCGTGGGGCAGTGCGCGCAGGTGGGGCTCCAGCGCGCGCGCTCCCGCGTACGCGACCTCCAGCTCGTCGGCGCCCGTCGAGACGAGCTCGTGCCAGGCGGCGCGGTCGGCCTCGGAGCGGAACTGCAGGTGCGGGGGACCATCGAGACCGCCGAGCCGCGCCTTGCTCACCAGCTGTGACGAGTCCGAGAAGGCAGACCCGGCACCGTCGAGGCTGTCGGCGACCAGCGTCAGGTGCTCGGCGACAGCGCGCCACTGGCCTGGTCCGACTGCATCCATGCATGACCCCCCGAAACGCACCGGCCCCCCGGACGGTGCTGCCGGTGTATCGAGGCCGGGGCGACGGGTGTCTCAGCGCGCCCTAGCGGTGGGGCGTCGGGCTGAACCCGCCCGCGGAGACCTTGGGAGCGTCGGGCTGGGTCGTCCACAGGTCGCGGGAGCCGTGCAGCTCGAGCACGCCGTCCCACGCCTGGGTCACGGCGCGGGCCTGCGCGCTGTCGACGCCGTAGAGCTCGACGGCCGAGCGGTAGGTGCCGGTGGCCAGCTCCTTGAAGTCGGTGTCGTTGTCGATGTGCTGCGAGATGGTGCGCGCGTAGATGCGCCCCATCGTGTCCTTGCCGAGCTCGTCGCCGATCAGGTACGCGGCGTGGTTCGGGATGGCGGAGTTGGTGTGCACGCCGCCGTGGTCGGACTCCGTGTTCTCGTAGTCCTTCATGGTCACGGGCCGGCTCATATCGCGGATGCCGCCGCCCTCGACGATGTCCTCGCCGATGCGCCAGTCCTCCTCGTCGACGGCCGCGCCGAGCGTGTCGGCCAGCGACTCGTTGACCGCGCCCTGCTGGCCCTCGTACGGCAGCTCCGGGGCGTTGTGGCCGACGATGCGGTGCGTGAACTCGTGCCCGATCACGTCGTCGCCGAGCCCGAACGGGGTGCCGTCGCTGCCGACCCCGAAGTGCATGGAGTCGTCCTCGGAGCTGTAGAAGGCGTTGTCTGGGACGCCGTCGTCCTTCCAGGTGCGCTTGATGTCCTCGTTGCCGTCGGCGGCGGTCAGCCCCCAGTCGGCCATCCGCTTGCGGACCTTCTCGAACTGCTGGTCGCCGTACTGCTGCACCTGCTCGGGGTGGTCCTTGCCGATCTGCCGCGACCCGTCGAAGATCGCCTTCTCGAGTGGCTGGCGATCGTTGTCGGCACGGACGGTCGCCGCGGTGGCGAACATCTCGTCGACGGAGCCCGGGACGCGCTGTCCCATGCCGGGTGCTCCGCTCGCGCCGCCCTCCTCGCCGGCGAACGCCGTGCCGTACTCGTCCTGCATCTTCCGGAGCTCGTCGAGCGTCTTCGGCGCCGGCCGGGGCTTGGGATCGGCACTGTTGGAGTGCGTCCACGCGCCGGTCGCGTCGCGCACGTCGGCGGACCGCACCACCTCGGGTCGGTCGGCCTTCGGGTCCTTCGCATAGGACCCGATCGACAGGTCCTCGGTCACGATCGCGGTCGAGCTGTCGGGGCGGGTCGCCTCGAGCCGGGTGAACAGCTCCACGCCCTTCATCTCGCCCGTGTCGCTGAGCCGACTGCGGTCGATGCTGAGCGACGTCACCCCGGCAGGCGTCCGTGTCTCGGTCGTCCGCTCCGACGCCGTGTCACCCTCGGGCAGCAGGTACGTCACGGCCGAGTGCTTCGAGCGTGTTCCCTCCGGGGCCCCGGCCTTGGGGTCGACCACGCCGACCTGACGCTCACCGACCGTCCGCGCGCGGACGAGGGCGGGGTCGCCGAGGCCGAGCAGCTCGGCCTGCGTCGCGCGCGGGGCCTTGCCCGAGCCCTCGAGGATGCCGGTCTGCGTGGGCACGCCCTGACCGGGGAACCGCTTGCCGGGGACCGTGGCACCACCGACGACGGGACCGTCCTTCGGCAGGGGCTTGCCATCCTTGTCGACGAACTCGACGTAGTCGGGCCTGCCGAGGTTCGGCGGCGACACCGGCTCGGGGTCGTCGGAGCGATCCACCTTGATCGTGCCGTCGTCCTGCGTCTCGACGCGCCAGACCTTGCCGTCGTCGCCGATCCAGTACGGGCGATCCTTGAGGAACGCGCGCTGCTCGTCGGGCGTCTTGCGCGGCACCTCCGAGACGACGGGCCCGCCGGCCGTCGCGCCGCCGGGCGCGCGTGGCGTGGGGGTCGGGGCCGGGATGGCGGCGCTCGGCTTGGCCGGATGGGCCTTCCCGCCGCCGGAGCTGGGCGCGGGGGGCGTCGGAGCCGGCCCCGGGGCGGGCGACGGGGTCGGCGCGTTCTGCACCGGCCCACCGCCCGTCAGCCCGCCTGTCTTGACCTTCGTGACGCCGTAGAACTCCTTCTGCTCCTTGAGCAGGCGATCACGCTCGGGCTTGGGGACGGCCGCGTCGAGCTTCGCCGCGGTGCCGGCCTCGGCGTGCTTGGCCGCGCGCGCCTGCGCCTCCTGCTGCTCGGCGTACTGGTTGCGGTGCTCGTCGGCCTTCGGCGTCGACGGTGCCGGCTTCGAGGGCGTGCCCTTGCCGGTCGTCGTCGGCTTCGCTCCCTTGGCGGGGGCGCTGTCCGTCGGCTTGGGCGTGCTGGTGCTCGCCTTGCTCGGGCCGGCCGGATCCTTGGCGGCCGGCTTCGGCGTCGGCGTCGATGCGGAGCCCTTCCCGCCGGTCGGTGCGGGCTTGGGGGCGCTGGTCGCGGGCGGCCGCGCGGCGGGCGTGTCGACGGGGATCTTCCATGCGACCCGTGACCACTCGCCCGGCATCTGTCCGATGACTCCGTCGACCACGTCCATGTGCACGTCTCCATCCCGGGCCGCGTGGCGTCCATCCGCGCGATCGTCCACGGTCAGTGTGCGATCGACGATACGGATCGTCAATCGTTGAAACGGCCGGGGGCGCTCGACCCGACGAAGCGGCGGGGACCAAACGAGCGGGGGACGACATGCGAGGGATCGGTATCGCAGCCATTGGGCTTGCCGTGGCGACGGTCGGTGGCGCAGCCGCCGCGATCGCGCTGACCGGGCACCACGACGACGCGGGCAGCGATTCACCGGTGGGGCCCACGCCGAGCCCGTCACCCGGGCCGTCGCCCACGCCGCCGGCCAGCTCCACGCCTGCGCCACGCACCGGCGTGAGCTGGAACCCCGACGACCTCCTGCCGACGGTGGCCCCCGGGGGCGCACCGCAGGCCACGTGGGCTGCCGAGGTGCTGCGCTTCCACGACGCCAGCGGTGACGGCGAGCTCGCCGCAGCCGACGACGGCGGGGCGCGCGGCGGGTTCTCGCGCGACGCCGCGGGGTTGGTCTCGGCCATCGTGGAGCGCTACGACACGGACGGCGACCACCGGCTCGACGCCGCGGAGGCTGCCACGATCGGCGGCGATCGCGCCGATTCGTCGGGCACGCTCACCAAGGCCGCGTCCGATTCCCTCCGCCGCGAGCTGTTCGCAGCGGCACGGTCCTAGGCACAAACTCGGGCAGGACTACCTACTCGCACCGGGGCGGTTCGGCCGCAGGGTGGAGCCATGAGCTCCTCCATCGCCCACTTCCGCCGTTCCCAGCTCGCCGCCCGACGCGGTGCCGCCGCCTCCGCGGAGGGCTCGTGGGGGGCATCGATGCTCGACGAGGGCCTGATCGCGCGGCTCCGCGCCGAGCACGACCGCGCCGCACGGGCCGCCGCCGAGGTGCGTGAGCAGAACCTGCGCGCCGCGGTCGGCCAGCGCTACGCCTCCGCCGCCTGACCCGCCCCGAGGTCCGCGTGACCCGCCACGACGCCGCGGTCAGCGCGCCGGGCGATCCGACTCGTCGAACTTGCGCGCCAGCTCCGCGGCGACGCGGGGCGTGACGTACTTCGACACGTCGCCACCGAACGCGGCGACCTCGCGCACGCCGCTGGACGAGACGAAGGACCAGTCCGGGTAGCTCATCACGAAGGCGGTCTCGAGCTCGGGCGCCAGCTCGGCGTTGAGGTGCGCCATCTGGAACTCCCACTCGAAGTCCGAGACGGCGCGCAGCCCCTTGAGCAGGACCGTCGCGCCCTCCTCGCGCGCCACGTCGACGATGAGCGTCGTGAAGGAGCGCACGCGCACGTTGGGCACGTCGACGAGGGCGTCCTGCAGCAGCTCGATGCGCTCGTCGGCCGTGAACAGGGGCTGCGTCTTGTGCTGCGGGGCGCGGACGACGGCGACCACGACCTCCTCGAACATGCGCGCGGCGCGACGGATCACGTCGACGTGCCCGAGCGTGGGCGGGTCGAACGTGCCGGGGCAGATCGCGGTCCGTGCAGCCATGCGGCGATCATGCCCAGCGCACCGACGCGCGGAACCGAGGCGTCACGCGCGCGGGCAGGGAGTGGAGGCCCACGGGCCGAGCACAGGCGGCCACGTCGGTCGACGGTCGTAGCGGTCGTGGGGCGCCGGCGCGTAGGACTCCCGCATGCAGCTCTCCCTCTCCCCCGCCGAGGCCCACGCGGGCATCGACCACGCCATGGACATCGGCCGGCAGATGTCGGACCACTTCGGCTTCTCGCGCCACGACGGGTTCGCGACCTTCCGCCCCGTGCTCGTGAACGGTAAGGACTCGTCCTACGAGCCCTTCCGCCACACGGCGTCGATCGGCCTGGGCATGCGCGACCACCAGGGCCCCCACGGCGCGCTGGCCATCCTCGAGACGACGCTGCACGAGGGCACGCACCACCTGATCCGCCAGTCGACGCCGCCGGTCGGGCTGCTCGCGGGCGGCGGGGCCGGCATGGTCGGCGAGGGAGTCGCGCAGGTGATGGCCGGCGTCGCGCTCGCGCTGTTCGGGGCGAACGACGCGGAGCGCGCGTGGGGCGTCGCGGCGATCGATCCGCGCGGCGACACCACGCCGCTGGGCAAGCACGACGTGCCGCTGTCGCTGCGGATGGACGACATCCATCCGTTCCAGTACCTCAACGACATGGGTGGCGTGCACGTGCACGCGGGGATCGTGCAGAACGCGCACCGGATCCTGGGCGAGCACATCGGGATCGAGGCGATGGGAGCCATCACCGCCGACGCGATCCGGACGGGGCTGACGCCGGTCACGGGCATCCGCGGCTGGGCGAAGGCGACGCTGCACTCGGCCGAGCGCCTGCACGGGCGTGGTTCGGACGAGGCGGCGCAGGTGCGGCACGCCTGGCACAAGGTGCAGGTCGAGTTGTAACCCTCGGACGGCGCGGGCCGCCTTCCTCGGTCAGTCGCCGACGGAGTTGGAATCGACGTCGGCGCCGGGGTCGTCGACCTCGCGCCCGTCGAGGCGCAGCACGGCCACCACTGTGTCGCCGTACGCGCGCTCGAGCTCGAGCTCGGCGCCCCAGCCCTCCGCGGCCCCGGCGATCAGCTCACGGTGGCGCGTGGCCACCTCCAGCACGATGCGCGCGTCGGGGGCGCAGACCGTCGGCAGCGACCGACGCGTGTCCTCCACCAGCTCGGCGGTGCGGTCGTAGGGTGGGTCGAAGAAGACGATGTCGAAGCGGCGACCGGCGAGGGCGAACGAGCGCACGACCCGCGTGGCGTCGCCCTTGACCAGGTCGGTGCGCTGGGTGTCGCCCGACACCGTGGCGTCGATGTTGCGGCGCACGACCTCGTGGGCCTGCCGGTCGATCTCGACGAAGGTCGCCTCGGAGGCGCCGCGGCTGAGCGCCTCGAGCCCCATCGCACCCGTGCCGGCGAACAGGTCGAGCACGCACAGGCCGTGCACGTCGCCGAGGATGGAGAACAGCGCCTCGCGGACGCGGTCCGCGGTCGGTCGCACGTCGCGCCCGCGCGGAGCCGCGAGTCGCCTTCCCCGGAATGTCCCTGCCACGATGCGCACGCGGGCAGCCTATCGGTCGCCGTCGGCGTCGGCTGGTCGCTCCTCCAGCCACGCGGCGGCGACGCAGCGCGCACCGAGCTGCTGGAGCAGGCGCGGGCCCACGCGCCCCACGAGCACGATCTCCCCCGAGGGGCGGATCCGCTCGAGCAGGTCGAGGAAGGGATCGACGGCGCCGGCGGCCTCGCCGTGCCCGAGCGCGAGGTGCAGCTCGGCGTCCGCCGTGGTGTTGCCCTCGAAGTAGCGTTCGATCGCCGTGACGGTGGCGCGGCGCGAGCGCAGGCGCCTGGAGCGGTCCATGCCGCCGGCGGCCGTGGCCTGCAGCATGGGCTGGGCGGCGAGCAGGCGGGCGGAGAGGCCGCGCTGGCTCGTGGTGGGGTCGAAGCGGTCGGGGACGACGAGCATCCGCACGGCGTCGCGGTGGCGGCGCAGCCACGCCTCCACGGCATCGGGGCCGGCCCCGGCGGCGGCGAGGTCGCGCGCGCGGGCGGAGAGCAGCCCGAGGCCGATGCCCGTCACGCTGGCCTCGATCACGCGGACGTTCGGGAAGGCCCCGGCGGCCTCGCGGGCGCGCTCGACCGCCCACGACGCCGTGCTCGGGGAGTGGATGGAGAAGACGCGGTCGATCTCGCGGAGGCGGTCGTAGGTGGCGACGAAGTCGTCCCAGCCCGGTTCGGTGGGCTCGGGCGGGTCGTCGTCGTCGAGGATGAGGCGCGCCAGGGCCGCGGAGGGCGCGCCGTCGTCGACCAGCTCGGCGCCCGCGGCGGTGCGCCACACCTCGTGCAGCACGATCCACGGAACGCCCCGGACCGCGTCGCGTTCGACGGGGGGGACGTCAGCGGTCGCGTCGGTGACGATCGCGATGGTCCCGGTCTCCGTCATTGCCACCGCGGACCCTTCCGCGCGGGCAGCGTGAATCCTGCTATTGTTCCGCGACTATGTCCAAGATCTGTCACACCTGCGGCAAGGGCCCCGGCTTCGGCCAGAACCGGAGCCACTCGATGCGCGCCACGAAGCGCCGGTTCGATGCGAACCTCCAGCGCGTGCGCATCGTGGAGAAGGGCCAGGCCATGCGGCGCTACGTGTGCACCCGCTGCCTGAAGAGCGATCGCGTCGCCAAGGCGTAGTCGCTCGTCCCTCGCGCCCCGGCGCCCATGCCCCCATGTCACCAGCCATCGGCCGCGCCCACAGCGCGGCCGCTGCTCGTTGGGGTGACGGATGCTCACGCGGGGCGCCCGGCCCTGCGCGGTGGTCGAGGCAGGAACGGGCTCGTGCGCTCGACGTAGGCATCCCAGGCGGGGGTGCCGGCGCGACCCTTCTCCGTCATCGGCACGCCGGAGCCGTAACGCAGGAACAGGGTCATCACGACGGGGCCGACGGCGGCTGGCACGACCAGCCAGGGCGCGTCTGCATCGAGCGCACCCGCGATGCCGAGCAGGCCGAGGCCCCACCACAGGATCGCGTCGCCGGCATAGTTGGGGTGTCGGCTCCATGACCACACGCCCGTGGTGAGGTAGCCCTCCACCTCCCCGGCCTGCTTGCGCGCCATGAATCGGCCGAGCTGCCGGTCGGCGATCGCCTCGAGCAGGAACCCGACGACGAACACCGCGATGCCCAGGGCGTCCAGCCAGCCGAGCCGTGACCGTCCCTCGTGCACGGCCGCGGCGATGAGCAGGGGCTGCGCGACGACGAGCGCGATGACCGCCTGGAGCACGAACACCTGCAGGACGGAGCGCCACGGCCACTGCCGCCCCATGCGCCGGCGCAGGGCCGCGTAGCGCTTGTCCTCGCCGTCGTGGGCGAGGGCGCGCCGCCCGATGTGCGTCGCGAGGCGCACGCCCCACACCAGCGAGAGCACGGTGGCGACGCCGGCGCGTGGGTAGTCGTGCCAGTCGGGCGCGACGACGATGCCGCCGGTCAGCAGCGCGAGCACCGGATAGGTGAGCCCCCACGCGACGTCGGCGATGTCGTTTCGCCGGAGGGCGAGGGCGGGCACGGACCAGACGGCCGCCCAGCACGCGGCGATGGCGGCAGCGCCGGCGCAGACCGTCAGCCAGGTGTGGACGGGTTGGGGCATGGGTCCGGATACCCGCTGGGCCACGTGGCCACGCAACGAGGGGGGCCATGCGCGCGACCACGACACGACTGCTGTTCGCTGCAACGGCGTTCGTTGCCGCCGCCCTCGTCTTCCTCGTCCAGCCCATGGTGGCCAAGCAGTTGCTGCCCACCTTCGGGGGCGCGCCCAGCGTCTGGAACACCGCGGTCGTGTTCTTCCAGGTCGTGCTGCTGGGTGGATACGCGTTCGCGCACGTCACGCTGCGCCTGCTCGGCCCGCGCCGGCAGGTGTTCGCCCAGCTGGGGCTGGCGCTCGTCGCGCTGGCCTTCGTGCCGTTCTCGGTGCGCACGGGCACGCATCCGCCGTCGGGCGTGCCCGATGCCGCGTGGGTGGTGGCGCTGCTGGCGCTCGCCGTTGGCGTGCCGTACCTCGCGATGACGACCGCGAGCGTGGTGCTGCAGCGGTGGTACTCGGTGCTCGGCCAGCCCGACTCGGAGGATCCGTACTTCCTGTACTCGGCGAGCAACGCGGGCAGCCTGCTGGGGCTGCTGGCCTTCCCCTTCGTGCTCGAGCCGACCCTGACCACGTCGGGCCAGGAGCGGGTCTGGGCGATCGGGTTCGCGGTGTACCTCGTCGGCGCGCTCGCGTGCGCGGTGACGGTGCGGCGGCGCGAGGGTGCGGCTGGGCCGGCGGTGGATCCGGTGGGGAGCACGACCGACGCCGCGGTGACGGTCGGGCCCGACGACGAACGCATCGCGCGCGGCCGCGCGGTGCGCTGGGTGTTCATCGCGGCGGTGCCGTCGGCGCTCATGCTGGGCGTCACGACCTTCATCACGACCGACGTGGCGAACGCGCCGCTGCTGTGGGTGCTGCCGCTGGCGCTCTACCTCGTGTCGTTCATGGTGACGTTCGGCCGGCGGCTGCGCGTGGGGACGGGCGCGGCGGGGCTGCTGGTGGCTGTGTCGGTGACGCTGCTGCTGTTCACCGAGCTGCACCTGGTCGACGTGACCGAGCTGCAGCGGACGGTCGTGCACCTGGTTGCGATGACCACGGCTGCGGTGCTCGCCCACGCGTGGCTCTTCGCCGACCGGCCGTCGAGCCGCCACCTCACCTCGTTCTACCTGCTGCTCTCCCTCGGCGGGGCGATCGGCGGCACCTTCACCGCGCTGGTCGCGCCGGTGGTGTTCGAGCGCGTGTACGAGTACCCCACGGTGCTCGCCTTCGCGCTCGTGCTGCGGCCGGCGATCCTCCCGGCGGCCCGGCGCGCGGCGTGGCGTCCGTCGGTGCGCGCGGGGGCGACCATCGCGGAGGTGACGCTCGCCGGCGTGCTCGCGGCGGTGCTCGCACGGTCGGCGACGTCGAGCAGCACGACCTACGACGTGTTCGGGCCGAACCTCCCGGTGCTGCTCGCGGTCACCGCGGGGTTCGCGCTGCTCGCCCTCGGGCGCTGGGGCTTCGCGACCGCCGCCACCACCCTGCTCGTCCTGTTCACGGTGGCCGGCGGGAGCGAATCGCGGACCCTGCACGTGGAGCGCAACTTCTTCGGCTCGCTGCGGGTCGAACAGGACGCGACCAGCCGGCGCCTCCTCCACGGCACGACGCTGCACGGCATCCAGCTGCGCGACCGCGCCCTCGCGCGCGAACCCGGCACGTACTACTCCAAGGACGGTCCGCTGGGCGACGTGCTCGAGCACTTCCAGCGGGCGGGCGACTTCCGGCGGGTCGGAGCGGTCGGCCTCGGCACCGGCACGGTCGCGTCGTACGCGCGGGCCGGGCAACGGTTCACGTTCTACGAGATCGATCCGGCGGTGATCGACGTCGCGACCGACCCGCGCTGGTTCACCTGGATCCGCGACGCGCGCGCTCGAGCGGACGTGCGCATCGTCGAGGGGGACGCGCGCCTGCGACTCCAGGACGAGGCTGCGGCGCATCGCCCGCGCTTCGACCTGTTGATCCTCGACGCCTACTCCTCCGACGCGGTGCCGGTCCACCTGCTCACCGTCGAGGCGCTGCGGCTCTACGCGCGGCGCCTCGCTCCGGGCGGCGTGATGGCGTTCCACATCTCGAGCCGTCACCTCGACCTGCAGCCCGTCGTCGCGGCCAGCGTGGCGCGCGCCGGGCTCGTCGGGACGGTGCGCTTCGACCAGTTCCGCACCGCATCCCAGATCAAGGCGTCGGCGGTGCCGTCGCTGTGGGTCGTGGTCGGGCGCACGCGGCGCGACCTGGAGCCGCTCCGGGGCGTGCGCGACTGGGAGCGGCTGCCGCGCGATCGCGACGGCGCGTGGACGGACGACTACTCCAACCTCGCACGCGCGATCCGGTGGCTGCCGGGCCACCACGCCTCGCGGCCGGTCGGTTGATCAGCTGGAGCGCGTGACGCGGGCGAAGCCGGCGAGCTCGATCGTCGCGGCGGCGGCGTCGGCGCCGACGTTGTGGCCCCCGGCGGCGCGGCTGGAGCGGGCGCGGGCCTGCTCGAGGGTCTCGACGGTGAGCACGCCGAACCCGATCGGGATGCCGTGGTCGAGGCTCACGCGCAGCAGCCCGTCGGTCGCGCCGCCCGAGACGTACTCGAAGTGCGCGGTCTCGCCGCGGATGACGCAGCCGAGCGCGATCACCCCGGCGTAGTGGCTGGCCACGGCGAGCTCGCGTGCGGCCAGCGGCAGCTCGAAGGCCCCGGGCACCGTCACGGCGTGGATGTGCTCGGGCTTGGCCCCGGCCTCCAGCAGCGTGTCGACCGCACCCGCGAACAGGTCGTTGACGATGCCGCCGTTGAAGCGCGCGGAGACGATCGCCCAGCGGGATCCGGCCGCGCTCGTCGGCGAGTCGACCGCGCGGACGCCGGCGTGGTCGAAGGCGCCCTCGGGCGCCGGCGAGAGACCGGCCTCAGCGGGCAAGCGACGGCTCCGGAGCAAGCTCCTCCGCGTCGGTGCCGACGCGGGCGCCACCGAGCGCGGCGTGCTCGAGCAGGTGCCCGAGCCGGTCGCGCTTCGTGCGCAGGTAGCTGCGGTTGCGGTCGCCCGAGGCGACCTCGTGCGGCACGCGCTCGCTGACCGGCACGCCGTAGAGCTCGAGCTCCTCGACCTTGCGCGGGTTGTTGGTGAGCAGGCGCACGCTGGCGACCTCGAGGTCGCGCAGGATCTGGGCGGCCGCGTGGAACTCGCGCCCGTCGGCGTCGTGGCCAAGCTCGAGGTTGGCGTCGACCGTGTCGTGGCCGTTCTGCTGCAGCTCGTACGCGCGCAGCTTCTCGCTCAGGCCGATGCCACGGCCCTCCTGCGCGAGGTACACCACGATGCCGCGGCCGGCGGCCTCGACCTGCTCGAGCGCGCGCTGCAGCTGCTCGCCGCAGTCGCAGCGCAACGAGCCGAACACGTCGCCGGTCGCGCACGACGAGTGCACGCGCACCAGCACGTCGGAGGCGCCCGACACGTCGCCCTTCACGAGCGCCACGTGCTCGACGCCGTCGACGACGCCGCGGTAGCCGTAGGCCTGGAAGTCGCCGTGCACGGTGGGCAGCGACGCGACCGAGGTGCGCTCCACGTGCAGCTCGGTGCGGCGGCGGTACTCCACCATGTCCTTGATCATGATCATCTTGAGGTCGTGCTTGGCGCAGAACTCGACCAGGTCCGGCACGCGGGCCATGGTGCCGTCGTCGTTCATGACCTCGCAGATCACGCTGGCGGGCTCGAGGCCGGCGAGCTTGGCCATGTCGACCGACGCCTCGGTCTGGCCCGTGCGCTCCAGCACGCCGTGCGCCTTGGCGCGCAGGGGGAAGACGTGGCCGGGGCGATCCAGGTCGCTCGGCTTGGCGTCGGGCTTGGCCGCGACGCGGATCGTGTGGGCGCGGTCCTCGGCGCTGATGCCGGTGGTGACGCCCTCGGCAGCCTCGATCGTGACGGTGAAGGCGGTCTCGAACCCGGCCTTGTTGCTCGCGTTCTGCAGCGGCAGGTCGAGCTGCTCGATGCGCTCGGGGCTGAGCGTGAGGCAGATCAGGCCGCGCGCCTCGATCGCCATGAAGGTGACCTGCTCGGCCGTGACGAGCTCGGCGGCGACGCACACGTCGCCCTCGTTCTCGCGGTCCTCGTCATCGACGATGACCACCATCTTGCCGGCTCGATAGTCCTCGATGGCGGATTCGATCGAAGCGAACGGGGAGTCGGTCATGCGTGGGTGCCATGCCTTGCGTCGGGGGCGATGGGTCGCGCGTGGAGGCGCCGCACCGGCCCGGGGAGCCGGGTTCCGGTCGATTCTAACGATTCGGGGCGAGCAAGCGGGCCACGTAGCGCGCGATCACGTCAGCCTCGAGGTTCACGCGGTCGCCCACGCGCACCTCGCCGAGGTTCGTGCGCGCCTGCGTCTCGGGGATGAGCTGCAGCCGGACGCCCCCGTCGGTGACCTCCATGACGGTGAGCGAGACGCCGTTGACCGTGATCGAACCGCGGTCGATGCAGAGCTCGAGCACCACCGCGGGCACGTCCAGCTCGAGGTCGAGCCACCGGCCCTCGGGATCGCGCGAGGTGCTGCGCACCGACCCGACGGTGTCGACGTGGCCCTGGACGAGGTGCCCGCCGAGCGGTTGGCCGGCGCGCACCGCGGGCTCGAGGTTGACGCGGTCGCCCACGGCGAGCGTGGACAGGCGGGTCGCGGCGATGGTCTCGGGGAGGATGTCGAAGGCGAGGCGGCGCGTCGCGACAGGGTCGGCGCCGGGGTGCGGCGGAGCGTCGCGGGGGGCGGGCTCGGAGGTGACGACCGTCAGGCAGCAGCCGTCGACCGCGACGGATGCGCCGAGCGCCTCGTCGATGCCGGGTGCGTCGAGCACGAGCCGGTGCTCCGAGAGCTCGACGATGGTTCCGAGGGAGGTGACGATGCCGGTGAACATGCCACCGGCAGTATCCCAGCCGAGCTACGCGACGTCGGCGTCGATGTGGCGCGAGGTCGTCGAGCGCACGGCGGTCGCCGCGGGCGCGTGGTCGGACACGGGGACGAGGGCGGGCTCGGCGCGCTCCTCGGCGTCGGTGCCGGCACGGTCGGCGAAGATCGCGACCACGAACAGCAGCACGAACGACGTGAGCGTGATGAGTGCGAGCGTGAGGTCTTCCATCGCGTATCTCCGACGTTCGCTGCAGTTCCCCCGAGGAAGGAGCAGGCGGCTCGTTCCCGGTGCAGCCACGGGCGGCGACTGCAGGGGAGGTTGTGCCACCGGCCCCGGGCCGCCAAACCCGCATGTGGAGGCCACTTCCGCGTCCGCCGGTGGTCGGCGCGCACGCCACCTAGGTGGGTGCGTCCGATGAGATAGGTAATTCCACCGACTCGGTTGACGCCAGGGCATGGGATGTTGATGAAGCAAGGCAGCGAGTTACCAGCCGCTCGGGTCAGCAAGAGATGGTTACACGACCATCCCGAGATTCACGGAAGGGGCTCGGCAGGCGCCACACGAGATCGCCAGTCTCGACACGGCAGCCACCGAGCGGAAACGGGGTTCACTGCCGAGCACGGAACGCAACGTCACGGTCGTCGATTCCAGGGGGACGCCGCCCCGAGGATCGCCACGACGGCCACGGAACGAGGTTCGCCGACCTCCTCCACCGACCGAGCGCTCGCCATACCGCCCAGCTGCAGGGATGCAGGGGCGGGAAGCTTTCGAACAACGTCCACCACCACGTCCCACGTACGTCCACACCACGTCCCACGCACCACGCACCACACCACAGAACGTAGCCACGTTCGTCCCACGTCCCAAGCGAAGACTTCGTGGCTCACACCGACCCGCGCACGCCGTCCCACACCGGCAGCGGATCGGCTGCGACCCCGGCCCCGCCCGCCGTCCAACGGGCACAGCGGCCGGGGTCGCACTCTCTTCCCAGCCACTATGAGCGCACTCCTCAGCCACTATGAGCGGGGAATCCACGCCCAGCGTGGATTCCCCGCTCATAGTGGCTGAGGGGCGGAGCGGTCGGTCAGTCGGCGAGGGCGCCGGGGAAGGCCCAGGCCGGGTGGATGACCGCCGCGTGGCGGGTGTCGTCGCCGCTGGGCTCGCCGGGCGCGGCCAGAGCGAGCTGCACGAGTGGGTGGTCGAGGGCGAGGCCGGGCTGGTCGTCGGGCGCGTCGACGGGTGCGACGAAGGCGATGGCCGCGTCGACCAGGTCGGCGTCGGCGAAGGCGTCGAGCAGGCGCGGGCCGGCCTCGAGCAGCACGTCGTTGATGCCGCGCGCGGCGAGCATGGCCAGGGTCGCAGCGGGCAGGCACGGGGCTCCGGGCGCCGGGGCGGGCGCGCGCCACACCTCGACACCACGCTCGCGCAACGCCAGCTCACGCTCGGCGGGTGCGTCGTAACGGCAGCACACGAGCACGGGCACGTCGTCCGCCGTGCGGGCGAGGCCGCCGTCGAGCGGCAGCCTCAGCTCGCGGTCGAGCACCACGCGCATCGGCGGGTCGGGGGTGCGGGCGGCCAGCGGCCCCCGCACCGTCAGGCGCGGATCGTCGGCGAGGGCGGTGCCGATGCCACACATCACGGCGCCGCTGCCCGCGCGCAGGTAGTGCACGAAACCGCGGCTCTCCGGGCCGGTCAGCCAGCGCCGCTCCGGGTCGCCGGTCGCGAAGCGCCCCGTCGGGGTCATCGCCCACTTGGCGGTGACGTAGGGGCGACCGCGCAGGTGGACGGAGTGGAAGCCGGCGTTCTGCTGGAGCGCGCGGCGCTCGATGTCGCTGGGGCCGCGCCGCACCTCGATGCCCGCGGCCATGAGCTGTGCGGGGCCGCGCCCGGCGGTGTCGGGGTTGGCGTCGCCGCTGGCGTACACGACGCGCTGCACGCCGCGCTCGATGATCGCCTCGGTGCACGGCGGCGTGCGCCCGTGGTGGCTGCACGGCTCGAGCGACACGTAGAGCGTCGCGTCGGCCGGCACGTCGCCTGCGTGGTCAGCCAGGCAGGCGCGCTCGGCGTGCGCCTCGCCGCGGCGGACGTGGTGGCCGGTCGCCAGCACCTCGCCACCGGCGGTCGCCAGCACGGCCCCCACGACCGGGTTGGGTCGCGCGCCCGGTCGACCGAGCTCGGCCAGGTCGAGCGTGCGGTCGAGCAGCAGCCGGTCGAGGCCGGCATCGGTGCGTGGCACGGTGGCGGCGCCGCGGCAGTCGTCGGTGTGCGGGCTCACGCGACCTCCCCCGCGAGCTTGGTGAACCGCGCGATGAAGAAGCCCTCCGCGAACTCGCCCCCCGGCCACGTGCGTGCGACGTGCCCGTCGCAGTCCGTCGCCTCGCGCACCGCCTGTGGCAGCTGCGCCGGCTCGAGGCCGGCGGGCGTCGGGTCGACGACGTCCTCGTCCTCCTCGCGCAGGATCGAGCACGTGGAGTAGACGAGGGTCCCGCCCGGGCGCAGCAGGCGCACGGCAGTGGCGAGCAGCTCGCGTTGCAGCTCGACGAGTTCGGCGACGCCCGCGTCCGTGCGCTTCCACCGCGCGTCGGGGCGGGCCGCCAGCACGCCGGTGCCGGTACAGGGCGCGTCGAGCAGCACGCGGTCGAAGCGCCCGACGTCGGCGGCGTCGAGCGCCGTGGCGTCGCCCACCCGCACGCGCACGAGTTCGCGCGTGCCGGTGCGGCTGGCCAGGGCGCGCACCGAGTCGGCGCGGTGCTCGTGCAGCTCCACCGCAACCACTTCTCCGCGACCGCCGAGCAGCGACGCGACGTGCGTCGTCTTGCCGCCCGGCGCGGCGCACATGTCGAGCACGCGATCGCCCGGCTGCACGTCGAGCGCGAGGGTCACGAGCTGGGAGGAGAGCGACTGCGGCACGAGGCGCCCGGCGTCCACGGCGGGTGACATCGCGGCCGTCGAGCCGGCGACCACGATCGCGCCGGGCACGGTGGCGGAGGGCTCGGCGCCCTCGGGCACCTCGTCCTCGCCGGCATGGGCTGCATTGACCCGGAAGGCGGTGCCGGCGTGCGGCTCGTTCTGCGCCGCGAGTGCGTCGATGCCGCGCTGCCCGTGTGCGGTGCGCACGCGGGTGACGAGCCACTCGGGCATCGACAGCAGCACAGCGAGGTCGCCGTCGTCGGCCGGGTCGAGCTTGGCGAGGATGTCGGCCCCGTCCACCTGCGCGCGGCGCAGGATGGCGTTGGTGAACGCCACGGCGCGCTCGCCCACCACTCCCCGCACGAGCTCGACGGCCTGCGACACCGCGGCGTGGGCGCTGGCCGACCCGAGGCGCTCGCCGCCCTCCCCCGTCTCCTGCTGCAGGTCGAGCAGCTCGTGCACGCCGATGCGCAGCGCGTGGAGCACGGGCGGGTCGAGCTTGGCGAGGGGCCGCTTGCCGAGCACGCCGATCACGTGGTCGAGCCGCTTGGCGCCCTGCACTGTGCCGTAGGCGAGGCGCTGCGCGAAGGCTCGCTCGCGCGGGTCGGCGTCGAGCCCGAGCTGCTCGGCGACGGCGGCGAAGGCGCGGTCGGTCCAGGCGTCGTCGTCGAAGGTGCGGCGCACGGTGAGCCACGCGGCCCATCGGGCGGGCGTGACCTTGGTCGGGCGCTTGAGGCGACGTTCGGTGCGGGGCGGGGCGCCGCCCTTGGAGGGGAGCGGGCTCACGAGGCGGCCGGCGGCTCGGGGGCGGCGGCGGCCTCGAGCGGCGCGCGCAACCCGCGCAGCCAGTCGCCGGCGGCCATGCGGCGCTTGCCCGGAGGTTGCAGCTCGAGCACCTCGAGCGCCCCCGCCGATGTGCCCAGCTGGAGCCGCTGCGCATCGTGCCAGACGGCGCCGGGTCGACCGGCGACCGGGCTGTCTGAATCGGCGACGGCAGTGCGCCAGACCCCGAGACGGTCACCGTCGACCAGCAGCCACGCACCGACGTGCGGGCTCAGCGCGCGCACCTGGTCGTGCAGCTCTGAGGCCGGTCGCGCCGGGTCGAGCATGCGGTCGACCGCGGTGATCTTGTGTGCGTAGGTCTCGCCGGTCGCGGGCTGCGGCGTGAACTCGAGCTCCCCCGAGTCGACCCGCTCGAGTGCGTCGAACAGGATCAGCGCGCCGGCTGCCTCGAGCTTGGCGAACACCGCACCCGCGTCGTCGTCGTGGGCGATCGGCACGCGCGCCTCGAGCGCGACGGGGCCCGTGTCGAGCCCGGCCTCCATCTGCATGATGCCGACGCCGGTCTCGGCCCGGCCGTCCATGATCGAGCGCTCGATGGGCGCCGCGCCGCGGTACTCGGGCAGCAGCGAACCGTGCACGTTGAGCATGAGGAAGTCCGTCAGCAGCGGCTCGCGCACCATCTGGCCGAACGCCGCGACGACGAAGGTCGTGATGCCCAGCTCGCGGTAGCGCTCCAGCAGCTCGGGCTCGTGCATGCGCTCGGGCTGCACGAGCTCCACGCCACGCTCCTTGGCGAGCGCGGCCACCGGCGGGCTGGCGAGCTGCTTGCCGCGGCCGGCGGGCCGGTCCGGCTGCGAGACGACCAGCGCGACCTCGCGGCCGGGGCGTCCGTCACCCGGCCCGTCGAGCAGGGCGCGCAGCATCGCCGCGCCGAAGGGTGCCGTGCCTGCGAATGCGAGCGCCATCGCGCGACCCGCCGCTCAGGGACGCGGGCGGAGGCGACCCATCGCCGCCGCGCGGGCCTCGTCGTCCTCGACGCGGTCGATCATCAGCACGCCGTCGAGGTGGTCGATCTCGTGCGCGAACACGCGGGCGTAGTAGTCGTCGAGGTCCCAGGACTTCGCCTCGCCCGTCACGGTCTGCGCGTCGACCTTGATGGCGACGGGCCGACGAACCGGGACGCGCACGGTGTCGCCGAGGGAGAGGCAGCCCTCCTCCTCCACGTCCGTGTCGTCGCTCGACCAGGTGACCTTCGGGTTGACCACGGCCTCGGCCGGGCCGTCCTCGGGCTGGAAGGTGAACAGGCGCAGGCGCAGGCCCAGCTGCGGGGCGGCGAGCCCGATGCCGTGCGCGTCGCCCATGATGCTCGTCATGCGGTCGACGAGCGCCGCGAGCTCGTCGTCGAAGAGCGTCACGTCGTCGGTCTGGACGCGCAGCACCGGGTCGGGGTACTGCCGCACGTGGCGCAGGGCCATCTGGCGGCGCTGCTCCGCCTCGGGCGCGAGCGACCCGTCGGAGGAATCGTCGCGGCGGTTCGACGGGCGGCGTGACCTGGTGGCGGCGGTAGCATCCATGCGCGAAGGCTAGCAGGGAGGGCCACGTCGGTCGGGCACGGGGGCGCTGCGGTCAGCCCGCGGGCGCGCCGGTGGCCGGGTCGACGCTGCCGGCGGCGTCGGTCGCGGCGGCCTGGGCGTTGGCCTGCGCCGCGATGTCCTGGGCCCGGCCGACGCCGGCGGTGACGCCACCGAGGTCGGGCACCGCCGAGCCCGGGCCGTTCGCCGGCGGTGCGGTCGCCGGTGTGGTCG